>DATENN010000150.1:0-6409 GCA_035275045.1 Pyrinomonadaceae bacterium | reverse complement strand
TCAGTTAAGGCTGCGCGCCGCATAAAGTTCGTTCCTGCCACAAAAGACGGCAAGCCCGTCTCAATGTTCATTCAACTCGAGTACAACTACAATTTATATTAAGCGCCCGAAATTCGTTTTGCGGTAAACTCAGAATCCGGCGGTCGATGACTGGCCGGTTATTTTATGTCTACTACCTTCTCGACCAACCCCGTAGTCAAGGCACTGCTCGACGGCACTGCGCCCGAGCCCGCACGCCTGGCCGCTGCTTCAGGATTGTTGCCTCTGCCCCAGGCTGACTTGTTTGAGGTTCTCGTGGCGCTGCGAGCTTCGGACAATGGCCAGATAGCAACGGCTGCGGAAGAAACGCTGCAAGCTCAGGACGTCGCTGACATTCTGACTGCGGTAAAGACAGACGAAGCTGCGCCGGCGGTGTTGGATTATTTTGCAACCTTTCCCGCTGCGACGCGCGAGATTCATGAAGGCATTGTCTCTAACAAGAATACGCCGGACCGCGCAGTCGCAAATGTTGCGACGCTGACTACTAACGCCGGTGTCCTGGAGCTGATTGCGATTAACCAACAGCGACTGGTCCGTTTTCCCGAAATCATCGATGCGATTCTTGCTAATCCGGCGCGCAACGCAGAAGCGGAAAGGCGCGCGCAGGAAACGCGCCGCGAGTTTTTTGAGAAGGAACGAGGCGCGCAACAGATAGCCGGCGAATTGCGCGCGCGTGGAAAGACCGCCGCCGCCGAGTTTTTTGAAAGCTCTGATCTGGGATCACTAAGCGCGGAAGATGCCTGGCTTATTGCCTCGCATATCGAAGTGTCCGACGCGGATCTCGACAATTCATGGTTGCCCGCGGAACGCTATGAAGAGCTGGCAGCGGAAACTCCCGAAGATCACGCCGCCAATTTCAAACGCGTGGTTGAGTTTGAACAAACGGAAATGGGCGAGGTGCCGGCCGAGCGCGTCTCGCTTATACGCCGCATCATGTTCATGAACGCGAAAGATCGAATGAAGTTGGCAATGAAGGGCGATCGCGAAGCTCGCAGCATTCTGATTCGCGATTCCAACAAGATTGTCGCAGTGGCCGTTATAAACAACCCGCGGGTCACCGATCAGGAAGTGGAAAACATCGCCGCAATGCGAACCGTTGCTGACGAGGTACTTCGACTGATCGCGTTGAATCGTGCGTGGGCTCGATCCTATCCGATCATCCACAACCTCGTACGCAATCCTCGCACGCCGATACCTACTGTTGTCAGCACGCTGCCTCGTATTCGAAGCAAGGACTTGCAGCACCTTTCTCAAAACCGCAACGTTTCTGAGAACGTCAGACGCCAAGCTCTCCGCCTGGTTCAAGTGCGCAGCGGCCATTAGTCAAAATGTTACAAAAATCTTGCTTTTGTTCTTGACATGTCACAGTTTTTCCGTATAATTTCACACACTGCACAGCAGTAATTGAAATTTCTCGAACAAAACCTGCATTTGGTGCTGTTGTTGGAGCGGTCCTTATTTACTTAAGCCGCAGGCATTATCCAGCCGCAAGTCGCACCGCCTGGTTCACGGGATCGGCCGTAAGTGACGATTCTCAGTTCTTTGCCACCGCCACCTGAAATTGACCCGAACCCGCCCGGAAAGTTTGCCCCGCAATCATTATTGATTTGCGGGGCGCCTCTCTTTTTAGAGCTGTTTATTTTGCTGTGAGTGAGACGCGGGTTGATGTTGCCGGCTGAAGCGTCGTCGGAGCTGCTCCATTGTCGATGCCGGCCAGCTGTTGGAATAGCTGCTCGTACTTATCGACTACATGGTCCCAATCGTAGTGTTGTTGCACGCGAAGCTGCGCGCGGTGGCGGTAACTCTGAACCAGAGATCCGTCCCGAAGGACTCGTTGCAGTTTCTCGGTTAGATCCAGCTCGTCCGCGTACGCAATACCTGCGTCACCCACTGCCTCCATATTTTCGGGTGTCGCCAGTGTCAACACACAATTGCCGTACCCCATTGCTTCAAGCAACGCCGGATGCGTGCCTCCCACTTCGGTAGCGTGAACATAGCAGTACGCATTCTGCTGTAACGCGCGGTAATCCTGTCCAAACACAAAGCCTGTAAAGACGATTCGCTTGTCGCCCTTCGCGCGTGCTTTCAAATCGCGGATGTAATCGTGGGCGTAGGGCGCGTCACCCACCACCAACAAACGATAAGCGGTGCGCACTTTTTTGAATGCCTCAATCACCAGGTGCGCGTTGTTCTCTGGCTCCAACCGCGAAACATAGAGCACGTAACGATTTGGCTCAGCCCGCCAACGTCGCACGGCAGTGCGATCAGGTTTGCGCTCAACTTCAGAGCCGTACGCAATCATCGTTGACTTCGCGTTATAACGCGCAAGATAGTAATCGTGAATAACCTGCGCGTCGGTCACGGTGGCGTTCGGCAAAATTGTCGCGAGCCGTTCCGCCATCAGATAGTAACGTCGTGCAAGCCAGCCCCATTTTTTTCGTTTGTGTTCGAGTCCATCCACGTTAATCGCGACCGGCGTTCCGGTTAGCCGTAGAATTGAAGCGAACGGCGCATTCGCGGCGTTGCAAATAAGCACGGCATCAAATCTTCGCGAAACTGCGTGAACGGCGGACAGGAATGCATGGACCACCGTGTCGAAATATTTATGGCGAATGGTGGGAAGAACTTCGAGACGTACGCCGTGATATTCGAGTTGTCGGGGCGAAACGTAATGCGCACGCCCGTAAACCGTGACCTCATGCCCGCGGGCTACCAAACGCGTCGCGAGGTGTTCCGCAAAGGTTTCAAAACCTCCATAGCTCGCCGGTATGCCGCGTGTTCCGAGAATTGCGATACGCATAAACGAATCGAGTCCTTCGCGAGCACCCTCGCGCCAGCTTACCCAACTACCTTCTGATAAATCGCCAGAGTTCGACGGGCTGTATCCTGCCAATCAAACTGGGCTGCGCGCGCCAACCCTTTGGCACGCAAGGCTGCGCGCAGGCCGGCATCGCAAATCATGCGTTCCATTCCCGCAACTATACTTTGAACGTCCAATGGATCGACGAGCAGGGCCGCATCGCCAACGACCTCGGGCAAGCTTGTCCTGTTTCCAACAATCACGGGCGTGCCGCACTTCATCGCTTCTAGCGGCGGTAAGCCAAACCCCTCAAAATAAGAAGGATAAACGAAACACAGGGCTCCTGAATACAAAGCAGCGAGATCTGAATCTGGGACGTAGCCAGTCAACACTACCGAATCGCGAACGTTGTGCTCGTCAAGAGATCTTAATGTCTCTTGATACAGCCAGGCATTTTTACCGACGAGCACCAGTTGTGGCAGCTTAACCACTGTTGGACCATCGCGCAAGAGTGAATAAGCCTTGATCAGGCGCGGTAAATTTTTTCGCGGTTGAATGGAACCAACCGCCAAGATGTAGTCGCCGGCGATGCCATAAGTTTGTCTTACCCGTTGCAGATCTTTGTCGTTGTCAACGCGCGTCAACCACTCCGGCGGCGCTAACGCAACGGCCGTGACTTTATCAGGTGCCAACTTGTAGGTATCGATGATGTCCTGCCGCGCATATTCAGAAAGCGCGATTACGTGTGCCGCATTCTGCGCCGAACGCCGCACTGTCATACGCAATTGGAGTCGACTACGGCGTTTGAAGGTGTCGGGTAGATGCTCGAAAGACAGATCGTGAAGACTGACTACTACCGGGCACGGCGCGAGTGGCGGTGCGGTGAATTGCACGTGTAGAACATCGACCGGACGGCGACGCAACTCTGTGCTCAGGGTCAGCGGAATGCGAATGATCGGCGTATGGGGAAGGGTCGCACGCACTTTAAAATTGGGCCAGCGATTCGCGAAGCGATCGACTGCTTCGCGGCGGGTAACAAAAATTGAGTATTGATTGGTTTGATCGATTGCGGCGAGCGCCGCGATCAAATTGGTAGCGTAACTTTCATTACCGCCAAGACGGGTCCCAACAGAGTGGGCGTCAATCGCTATGTGCAATCGCTACCGCTCCCGAGTAAATAGTTGCGTCGGAGAGGATTGCTAAGTATCAAGGGTATCCAGGTTACCGGCTGGCAGTTCCGGATACCATGTCAATCTACTTCTTGCCGGCGGCAGACGCCTGACTTTCACCACCGCTTTGCTGACCGCGCGTATCGCGTTCGCGGATACGGGCCGCTTTACCGCGCAAGCCGCGCAGGTAATAAAGTTTTGCGCGACGAACTCGACCTTTCTTCACGACATCGATGTGGTCCACGATAGTCGCATGCAAGGGAAAGATTCTTTCCACGCCAACACCAAAGCTGGTTTTGCGAACAGTAATTGTCTCGCGCGCGCCTCCGTGCTTCCGCGCGATCACGACTCCTTCAAATGCCTGCAGGCGTTCCTTGGTTTCTGATTCCTTGATGCGCACATGCACCCGGACTGTATCACCGGCCTGAAAATCGGGAACGTTGTTGCGCAACTGTGTTTGCTCAATATTGTCTAAACGATTCATTTCGTCACTCCATACCAAACTATTTCAAAAGGTCCGGCCGGTTCCGCTTCGTTTTTTTCAAGGCCGCTTCGCGTCGCCAACGCAAAATCTCGGCGTGATTTCCGCTTAACAAAACTTCAGGAACCTTCATTCCTGAAAACTCGAGCGGTCGCGTGTATTGCGGGCAATCCAAAATTCCACCGGCAAATGATTCGTTGGCCGTCGAATTCTCGTTTCCGACTGCACCGGGTACCAGCCTGATCAGCGCGTCGACCACGACCAGCGCTGCCGGTTCCCCACCGGAGAGCACGTAATCGCCTATCGACAATTCGTCAGTCACCAGCGCATCAACCACGCGTTCATCAACACCCTCGTAACGCCCGCAAATTAAAACGAGGTGCGTCGTACTCTCTAAAAGATCATGGGCAAGTTTCTGATTGAAAACCTGTCCCTGCGGTGACAGCAAAACTACTTTCGTCTGAATTGGCAGCTGCTCGCGGAGCGCCGCACCCGTCAAGGTCTCGACCGCCCGAAAGATTGGCTCGGGCTTTAGCACCATCCCTTCGCCGCCGCCGAACGGCCGATCATCAACGATGTGGTGCTTATCCGTCGTCCAATCGCGCAGATCGTGAACGGCCAGCTCAACCAATCCCGCGGCGCGCGCGCGGCGAATGATTCCGTGGTCAAAAACGTCTCCAAAGAAATCCGGAAAGATCGTTATGATGTCGCAGCGCAGCACGGTTAACTTTTCAAAGAAACTATAAGTCCAGAAGCCCTTCGGGCGGGTCTATCGTTATCCGTCGCGCGGCGATGTCGACGCTAATTACAATCGATTCCGCCAATGGAACCAGGTGTTCTCGTCCTGATTCATCGCTGACCACCAACAACGCGACGCCGCCGGTTCGCAAAATACTGGTTACTTTTCCGAGTTCCCGTCCTGTCGTGATCAGGACCGTACTACCTTCGAGTTCCCAATCGTAATACTCGTCTTCTGAAAGCAGAACCCGTTCGGTTTCAGGTAATGAAAAATCGCAACCGACGAGTTCCTTTGCCTTGTCAATATCGTCGAATCCTGCAAACTTCAAAACAACACGATCGTTTTGAAACCAGTAATTCTCAAGCTTCAACGGCTCTACTTCATCTTTTCGAACTGCGTATATCGTTGAGACCTGCTCAAAACGATCCGGAAAGTCCGTTAGCAGTTCGGCGATGATTTCGCCTTTCAAGCCGCGTGTCCTGACCGCTCGAGCAACCGCGATCAGATCAGACTTTGCCGGAAGTTCATTCAACGATTTCAAGCACAAACCGGTGTTTTCTCTTCAGCCCGGCTGCATGGGCCAGCGATCGCAACGCGCGAACTGTTCGCCCCTGGCGCCCGATAATTTTTCCCATGTCGTTTGGTCCGACGCGCACTTCAATCAAGGTTGCACCTTCGCGTTTGACTTCACGCACGTCCACCGCTTCAACATCGTCGACTAACGCCCTAACGATCATTTCTACGGCTTCTCTCATCGCTTTTTTGGCTTACGCTTCGGCCGGCGCCGGCGCCTCTCGTTTCGCGTTGGCTTTGATCAGGCGGCCAACAGTATCTGTAGGCTGCGCACCCTTGCCGATCCAATAGCGAACGCGTTCCATATCGAGATTGATTTCCGCGGGTTCACGGGTCGGATTGTAAGTGCCGAGATTCTCCAGGTAAGCACCGTCGCGCTTTGACTGTTTCTCTTTCACCACGATCCGATACGAAGGTCTCTTTTTCGCGCCGGTGCGCATTAACTTAATTGCTAACAAAACTTTTCCTCCAAACTAATTACGCTTGTGCGTTTCACCTATCGTCTTCGTTTCTTACGTTTCTTCTTAAGTTTCTTTTTGCCAGGCGCGCCTGCCAGTCCCTGAAAATCGTCGCCTGCCTCTCCCAACCCGGCAAGTTCAGGCATACCG
>DATENN010000149.1:0-4472 GCA_035275045.1 Pyrinomonadaceae bacterium | reverse complement strand
GCGGCTTCTTCGATAATGTTTTCTTCCGTCATGGCCTTCCTTTTTTAACCTGTCGTATTAGTTCGGTATCACCAACTGTCGGCTAACCGAACGCGAAAGCGGGACTTTGCCCGTGAACAGCACTGCACGCGCTCAACTTTTGTCGTAGAAGCAAGGGTGATGCCGCCGATGTGGCTCGAATCGAAATGCTGGCCCTACTCTTGCTTTCCAATTACTCGCAATTCTGAAAATACGAACCAGGTCGGGAGAGAATCATGAAGAAACGAATTTTACTTGCGAGCGCGATGGGAATAAGTGGTGGACTGCTTTACTTGGTGAGCCGGAGCGGCCTGTTGCGCTCAAAGAAAGCGGCGCGAATGGGTAAGGAGCAGCCGGAATCTTCTCAAGGCGGGCAGGGCAAGGAATCCTCGGCCGAAGTTAACGGCCAGCAGAGCTTCAGCACCAGCGCGAGCGGGACTGAGAACGACAATCCGATCATTGACGACCATGGCACGGACCAGGTCGCGGCGCTTAATATCCTGACTCACATCAGGGATGCGGCTTTTGATTCCAGCGACGAAAAGCTGGCGCTGGCGCTCGGCCGGCCAACCGAGGAAATCGAAGCCTGGACGCGTGGCGACGAGATAATTGACGGCGATGTGGTGATGAAGGCGCGGGGCTTGGCGTTGGAACGTGGTATCGAAACAGGAATCTGATATCCGCAGATTACGCAGATTACACAGATAAGAAAATTAGGCTCGGCTCAGGACCGAACGGACCGCGTCGCGGCTGGTTGACGCGGACATCCACGTTGACCATCTGGCTTTGTACGTTAGCCGTGGCTAAGCAACTCCAACAACTCATCAATGATCCGCTCCTGGCCTTTCAAAATCTTTTCTTTCGCGATTTCGGGGGTGAACCATGCGGCGCGATCAACTTCAGGAAATTCCTGCTGGCGGCCGGACCTGGGCGGCCATTCAGTGACAAACGTATTGCTCTTGAGAGACTCCGGATCGAAATCGCCTTCCACGGCCCAGCCGTGCACGATCTTATTGTTCGCCTGTTTGACCGGCTTAAGCGCAATATAATCACCGGCGGGCGCGGGCTGACCCGTTTCTTCTTCGAATTCGCGGCGCGCCGCATTTAGCGGATCTTCATCGTCATCGAACTCGCCTTTGGGAATGGTCCAGGCGTTTGCGTCTTTGTTTCGCCAGAAGGGTCCGCCGGGGTGGACCAGCAGAATTTCGAATCCCGACTGCGGGGTCTTGCGGTACAACAAAAGCCCTGCGCTCTTTTTTGGCATTAGGCCAAATTAATCCTCTTTGCTGAGCTTTTACAACAGCATTTGGTGGCACGCAGCACTCAAGGCGATGCCCAGTGTGTGCGCTTGCGCACACATAAAGATGGCGCGACCTTGCAACTTTACCGCCAATCCTGCATCATACTTCCGGTTAATCCTTCTCTCGCGCATCGACGGTGATGCGCCCCGCGCACAAAATGATTAGCGCCGGACGTTTGGATAGTTCGAGAGCAGGCTTGTTTCAAACTTCGAAGCCGCTCTAGCAGAGCATCCGAACCTGGTCCTTCGACCGCGCTACCGTTTCGCCGAAGCCAATCCGATTCGCAGCTTCTTTTCATTCCCAAAAAGGGGAAAGGTATATCTCTATGTCAACAAAACTCTATGTTGGAAACCTCGCTTTCCAGACCACTAGCCAGGAGCTGCAGGAACTGTTTGCGTCGGCCGGTACGGTTGAATCAGCGAGCGTCGTGGAAGACCGCGACACTGGACGTTCACGTGGCTTCGCCTTTATCGAAATGTCGACGAAGGAAGAAGCGGCTACAGCCATCGATCAGTTCAATGGCAAGGAAGTCGGCGGACGTCCATTGAAAGTCAACGAAGCCAAGCCGCGTGAAAATCGCAGCGTCGGCGGTCGTGGCTTTGGCGGTAATCGTGGCGGCGGTGGCGGCTTCGGCGGCAATCGCGGCGGCGGCGGCGGCAATAAATTCGGTGGCGGCGGTCAGCGCGAACCGCGCTGGTAAGCCCAACCGAAGACGGTGAGTAGTAAGCAGTCCGTTTGGGTCTCCCACGGTATTTCGCCCAGAGCGTTAATCATAGCGGACACTAACTGACTGCCCTCTCGCTAAAACTAAAACTCTCGCGACAACCAGTTTGTCGCCAAACAAAAGGATTACATGAATTTTTCTCAACTGGGACTGGCGCCGGCGCAACTGAGCGCGTGCGAGTCTCTCGGATACACCGAACCAACACCAATTCAACGACAGGCAATTCCTGTCGTCCTCAGCGGCCAGGACTTAATCGGCTGCGCCGAAACCGGCACAGGCAAAACCGCCGCTTTTCTACTTCCCATTATTCAAAGACTGAGTGAACGGACGCGTCCCGGCATTCGCGTGCTGGTGCTTGCGCCTACGCGCGAGCTGGCGCTCCAGATTCAAAAGAATTATGGCGAACTCAATCGTATCAAGACCAATCGCAGTGTGATTGTGATTGGCGGGGCCAACACCCGCACTCAAATTTCCGAGCTTCGCAAAGGTGCGGCGGTATTAATTGCCACGCCGGGACGCTTACTCGATCTGCAGGAGCGCGGCGCCATTGACCTGTCAATGGTCGAAGTGCTGGTGCTCGATGAAGCTGATCGCATGCTGGACATGGGTTTCCTGCCGGCAATCCGGCGCGTGCTTTCGATGGTGCCGGCGAAAAGACAGACGCTTCTATTCTCGGCGACGATGTCGTCGAGTATTGAAAGTCTGGCGCGGTCGACTATGAAGCAGCCCCAGCTGATCGAGGTCAGTCCTCGAGGCCGCGCGGCGAGCATGGTCGAACAAACCGCTTATCAGGTTTCGCAGGAAAACAAAACCGCTCTGTTGCTGGACTTGCTGGAACGAGAGCGCGAGTCCGAATCGCTCGAAAAAGTTCTGGTCTTTACCCGCACGCGTCGCGGCGCGGAACGCCTGTCACATATTTTGAAGGCGCGCGACCACAGCGTGAATCGCATTCACGCCGATCGTTCGCAGCCGCAACGCGAAACCGCCTTGCGCGACTTTCGCGAAGGCCGCGCCCGTGTGCTGGTGGCGACTGATATTGCCGCGCGCGGACTCGACGTGGATGCAGTTTCCCATGTCATCAACTATGACGTGCCGGCGGCGCCGGAAGATTACGTGCATCGCGTGGGCCGCACGGGCCGCGCGGGCAAACATGGACGGGCGATCTCGATCGTGGCGCCGGTCGATGAATTATCGATGCGCGCTATTGAGCGTCTGACCGGACAGGAAGTGAGACGAGTGGTGCCTTCGGGTTTTGGCGGTATTCAGCCAATCGCGGCCACTCCGACCAGGACATTTGCTCGCTTTGCGCGTGCCCGCAGCAGCACGGTGCGATCGTTTCGGCCACGGCGAGCGCGCTAAGAGAGTTTTATTGAACTAACTGAAACAGACATCGTCAATCATTAAGGAGCGTTATGGAAGAAAAGAAAACTTTCAATGTCGGAGATCGAGTTGAACAAATGTGCGTTACCTGCGGTGAAGAGCGCGGACACACGGTCGCCTCGATCACCAAGACCGGCAGAATCAGCAGAGTAAGCTGTCCGATCTGTAACTCGCGTGTTCCGCATAAGTCCGGCGCCACGCGCCGAGCTTCTGCCAAAGTCGGCGCACCTTATGATCGGGCCCGCACCTATCGCCGCGGTCAGACCATGCTGCACCCGAGTTTTGGCGAGGGCGAAGTGACCGCGATTATCGAGCCGGGAAAAATGGACGTTCTGTTTGCCGATCGCATCAGGCGGCTGATTCATGCGTGTGTGTGACTAGCCGTCACCGGACTATCGCCCCGAAAGATGTCGAGCGGTCAGAGGGATTAAGTTGAGCGAGCTTGGAATCAAAACGAGGCGCGTAGGCGCAGTCACTATTATTGAAATGGTCGGAAGTCTAAGGATCGAACTTAGATTCGGCCGGAGCACGGTGACGCTCGCGAATGCGGTGGGGGACTTAATCGCTACCGGACAGAAGAAAATTCTTTTGAACCTTGGCGGCATAAACGTCATCGGCGCGCGAGAGCTGGGAGACCTGGCCTCGATCTATCTCGAAGCGCGAAAACGTGGTGGAGAGTTCAAACTTTTCAATTTGAAGCCCGCGACGCATCAGCTGATGCGAATTACAAAGCTCTCGACCGTCCTGGATGTTTATGAAACTGAAGAGCTGGCCATTGCCAGTTTCGCCGACAATCAAACGCTCGAGTTCAGGGTAAGCCAAATGTGAAGCGAGCGTTCGCGGGAAGGAAACGATGAAAAAGGTCGCGAGCCAGTTCTCTAAGATCAATGGACGCAGCTGACTCAGTCTACGGGATGCAGCGCGCCAATGGCGATTGGTTTGCTCTGGAGCGGCGCGAAGGATTTCGCGTGCCGATCTTTTCCAGCATCGCCGAGGCGATGCTGGCGCGAATGTGCAACGTGGAAATGTTGCTGTTTCACCCCGTGCTC
>DATENN010000148.1:0-2125 GCA_035275045.1 Pyrinomonadaceae bacterium | reverse complement strand
AATGGAGGCCCCGCAGGTGTTCGACAATGATCGAAGGAATCGCCGGCCTCGCGCGTTGCGCAAAGAGCGGCGACAGGGACAGATCGTGTTTCTGATTCTTTTAGTCGCGTTAGGAGTCGCAATCATGTTGCTCATTAGCCATTTGCATTCCTGAGAGTCTGACATGGCCGGAACTTCGGATCTCGATGTAGCGTACGTCGCAAGATTGGCGCGGATCAATCTGACAGAAGACGAGGTGAGAACTTTCCAGAAACAACTCGATGACGTGCTCAAGTACGTCGAAAAACTTCGCCAGGCAGACGTCACTGGCGTTGACGCCACCGCGCACGGGCTCCCAGTTTTTAATGTGTTCCGCGCCGACGCGCCGCGCGACTGGTTCACAGCAGAACAGGCGTTGAGCAACGCGCCCCGGCAGGCAAACGGACTTTTTGTCGTTCCGAAAGTGGTGGAATGATTGGGAACGAGTTGACGGCGGTGAACATCGCCGATCTGCAATCTCTGTTGCGTCGCCACGAAATTTCGCCGCACGAAGCAATCACTGCTTTGCGAGAGCGCATTGAAGCGGTCGATGGAGGCATCGGCGCGTATCTCTCACTCGACATCGAAGCTGCAATGAAAGAGGCGGAACACGCAAACGTGGATCTTCCTCTCGGCGGCATTCCGATTGCGATCAAAGACATCATCAACGTGATGGATCAGCCGTGCACGTGCGCGTCGAAAATCTTGAACGGATATCGGGCGCCGTACGATGCCATGGTGGTTCAAAAATTGCGCGCAGCGGGGGCGATTCCATTCGGCAAAACCAACCTCGACGAGTTCGCCATGGGATCGTCCACGGAAAATTCGGCGCTGAAATCGACACGCAATCCGTGGGACCTGTCGCGCGTGCCGGGAGGATCCAGTGGCGGCCCGGCAGCGGCCGTCGCCGCAGATGAGGCCTTCGGCGCGCTCGGGTCCGATACTGGCGGTTCGATTCGGCAACCGGCTGCGATGTGCGGCGTAGTTGGCCTCAAACCAACTTACGGCCGGGTCTCTCGCTTCGGCCTTGTGGCCTTTGCGTCCTCGCTAGATCAAATCGGACCGGTAACGAAAACTGTGCGCGACGCCGCCCTAATCCTGAATGCTATCGCGGGTCATGACCCGCAAGATTCCACATCGCTCAACGATCCCGCGCCGGATTATGTGGCGAGCCTCGTAAATGATTTGCGCGGTATGCGGTTGGGCGTGCCGAAGGAATACATGATTGAGGGAATCGATTCCCAGGTGCGCGCTGCAATCGATGCCGCGGTAAGACAGTTCAATTCCCTCGGCGCCGAAATTATTGAGGTCTCATTGCCCAGCACTGAATACGCGGTCGCGGTTTATTACATCATTGCCACCGCGGAAGCTTCCGCCAACCTCGCTCGCTTCGACGGCGTGCGTTACGGGTTTCGTGCTGAAAATCCCAAAAACATTCTCGATCTTTACGGGCGCACGCGTGAGGAGGGTTTCGGTCCAGAAGTTAAACGCCGAATCATTCTTGGGACTTACGTTTTGAGCTCCGGCTACTACGACGCGTATTACTTGCGCGCGCAAAAAGTGCGTGAACTGATTCGGCGTGATTTCGCCAGCGTTTTCGAGAAGGTCGATGCACTGATCTCGCCGACGTCCCCCGTGGCAGCATTCAAACTAGGTGAACGCGTTGCTGACCCACTTCAAATGTATCTCGCCGACATTTTCACCATCGCCGCCAACCTGGCGGGCATCTGCGGAATCAGCGTCCCGTGCGGTTTCGCCGAAGTGGACAGACGTCGTCTGCCGATCGGTTTGCAGTTGTTAGGCAAACCGCTGGATGAAGCGCGCATTTTGCAAATCGCGCACGCCTACGAGCAAAGCACAAACTGGCACAAAGCGCGTCCGGTGATCGTGTCGAGGGTGCCAAAACTGTAGCAAGCGGGGCGGAACAGTCAGGGACTCAGTCCCTCTGAGACCTAGCTGGCGTCGCTTTTACCTTTAGCTTTGGTCTTGTCTTGTTTCGATTTGTCCAACGCATCTTTTGTTTCCGCCTTTTTAAAGATGGTGGAGAAGACGTCAGCCAGCGTCTCGATAGCTTGTTTTGAGAAGAGCCCCGTCAGGACTGCGAAGG
>DATENN010000147.1:0-3469 GCA_035275045.1 Pyrinomonadaceae bacterium | reverse complement strand
CTACTTCGAGCAGGTCATGCTCACTCATCTGATCGATGACAACTTCGTCGCTGGCGACGCGCGCCGTTCGCGGCATCATCTGCATTCTAATTTTAGTTCGGCATCCGAAGGCCGCACGTAGATCGCACTGAGCGACTCAGGGGTTTGTACATTTCCAGCCTCGTACAATCGCAACGCGAGAGCCGCGACATGACGGGCAAGAATTGGGGGTTGTTCCGCTATTTGAAATTCGACGCCTGACGATTTCAGAAAGTCGGCCTGCGCCGTTACGCCTGGACCAGTCCAAACAACGTCACGCAAATCGCCGTACCGTTCCATCAACTTCTGCGGCGACAAGTGTCCCGGACGATCGCGTTCGTTGACGTCGAGTTGCTCTGAAACTGAAAATAACTGTGCGAACACTTCGCCACGTCCAGCCGGCAACAACGCAACCGTCGCCTGTGATGGTCCAGCGGCATGCGCGACCGCGTGCAAGGTCGGAATGCCAATCAACGGACGTTCTAGAGTCGCGGCCAGCGCCTTCACAGTGGCAATGCCAATACGCAAACCAGTGAAACTGCCTGGACCAGCGGCACAGGCGAACAAGTCGACATCCTGCAAGCGCACATTAGCGGACTTTAATGTTTCATCAATGTCACGCAGCAACGTATTCGAATGTGAGATTGCAGGACTGCCTGCGCGAACACTCAGTTCTTCGCCGCGGCGGGTTACACAAACGCTGCCACCCAGCGTAGCGGTTTCGACGCTAAGAATTAACGTGCTGTCCGTCATCAAAACTCCTCACCAGCCGCCAGGTGCTTAATCCGCGCGAGCCAATTCGCCACCTGATACGGAAATCTGGGAAACGAGTTGAACTGACCGTTAACGCTTACCGTCGCCAGGATTGGATTCGGCCATCGCTGGCGTAATCCAGCCGGCAACAAGCGTGGCGCTCTCAGCAACTGCGACATCGGAATTGGATGCGTAAGCGGTGGCTGGTCAAGCGCGTTTGGATTACACCACGCCGCAAAGATCGAATCCACGAACCACGACGGCAGCTCATCCGCGTTTACTTGCTTTGGACAGCGCGAGCTGTCGGCGTCGAGTAGCCGCTCAGCAAGTGCAAATGTACACAGAATCCAATGCGCCCTGGTTTTGTTCTTTCCTAAGCAACGATCCCAATCAAAAGAAGCGCTGGTTGACTCAAGCGCAACCGAGACGTCGCAAAGCCACAGCGGCCGCCAGCCGGCGTGTTTTAGAAAATGTATGCTCAATAAAGCCAGATGATCTTCGTCGCTCAACACTCGAACCTCAGTTGAGTTGATGTTTACTAACTTCGCGCGCGTAAGAAGTTCATCAAATGACCGATCAGACAACTCCGAAAATCGCGTGTGCAGATCGATTGAGCAGTCGATCAACTCCTGATCCTCAAGCAGCTGATCAACGATGTTGCGATGAGATGGACGAATGCAAAGATCGATGTCGCCTGATGGACGCAGTCCCTGATCCGGATACATCTTCACGGCCGCCCACCCCTTGGCAAGAAACGCATCAACCGAGTGACGGCGAAGAACGCGAAAAACCTTTTCAACCTTCTCTTCCGCAATCGATGCTTGCAGTTGTTGCAACCGGTAAATCTGTCGCAAGACCTGAGCCGACGCTGTGTCACGTAATTCAGAGTTCTTTACGCGCCACCACGCCAGCGCGGCCGCGCCTGATGACGTAAGCAGCGGCGTCACCTCGTTCAGCTCTGCCGCAGACACTTGCCGCGGCTGCTGTTCGCCTTCGCGCCACGATCCAGCCAACGTTTTGGCGACCAGTGATGCCTTTCTAAATTTTGCAGGTGTAGGCTTCATGAAGTGAGGGCTTCGAGTTTTCGCAGTATCGCCGGCGCGATTTGTTCCGCTTCGCCTCGCGGTCCTTTCAAAACGGTGGCCTGCGCCGCAACTTTCTCGAGCGTTTGTAGAGCGGCAGCCGGATCGCGTCGCGCGGAAACAGTATTGGAAAGTAGTTCAAGCACGCCCCTGCCCGGCGATAACTTGCGCGGCCGCCATCTGTTCCCTTCTTCAAAAGACGTCAGCACAACCAGCCCGACCCGCAACGGCTTCGTTCCGTGTTCACCGCCGATTTCGTGGACATGAACACGAGACTGCGAATACTCGCCGGGCTTGCGCAGCTCCAGCGGTTTGGCGAATGGATGAACTCGCCCGCGCGAATCAAAAACTGCGTACTCATCTGAATAGTATGTTGCCCCCGCGCGCACGAGCTGGGCGACGAGGGACGACTTGCCACTGTAACTGCGACCGGGAATCACGATCGCTTGACCCTTCCATCCCACCACTCCGGCGTGAACAAAGACACGGTTCTTCGCATACTCGGCCACGAATAAACGAACGTCAGACTCAAGCCGGTCAAAAATCTCGTTAACATCTCGTGAGCGCGCTAGTCTAACTTCGTTTCCGTAGAGCGCATTGAAACGTTTTGTTAAGCCGCCCCCGTTTGGAATCAACAGCGAATAGATCCGGTCGACTTTCTCACTCGAAATAGGCCGCCAATCGCTCGGTAGAAATTCGGAAGCTCGCGCGACGGCGGCGCTGTCGTTGGATCGTATTCCGAGTTTCACTCCGTATGATTGCAGCGAAAAGCCGGATGTCCAACCCATACGATCCACCCGATCCATCTCAGGTACTTCAGTTTTTAAACGCGGTAGCGACGGCATGCTCTTACTTCACCGGTTGAATTGAAAAACTGTCGATCACAATCGACCCGAATGCTGGACACGGTCCAGACGAACAACCTTCACGCTGCACGCCGACGAAAACAGCCTTAGTGTCAGGCAAGGTAGTGAAGTCGAAGCTGTAGGTGGTCCAGTCGCTCGTGCCTTTTGCGAATGTACCGGATTTGCCAAGGAGTTTTCGTTCCCGACCAGCGTCGATGACCGCTGCGATCGGCGGTCCGCCGGTCACTATCTCCTGCGTGCGCGCGACCAAATTGACGCGATAAGTTCTGGCGGGTTCAACCAGCACCAACTGTGACACTACCGGTGATGCTGGATCTGATTCACCACTGAACTCGATGCGCAGACTTTGGGCGCCACTGTGCGGTTGATTGGGATCGAGAGACAACGTGACGTCCCTGGTTCCGGTTAGCACGCGCCATCCAAACGCCTTCTCTTCCAATTTTAATGAACCTTCAAAACCACCATCGTAGATTGCGGGTGTTGATGGCGGCACATATTCTTCCCCCGCAGACCACAGCGCGAATGCTTCGTTGTAATTGTTGGTCGCAAGGAGCTGTACGACCAGCTCTTTCCGAATATCAGGGGGAACGCCACCGATCTTATTGAACTGCTCGATCGCGTCTGCACCCTTTCCCTTCGATGCGAGGAACTTCGCAAATGCCAGCCGCGACTTTGGGGACCTAATTTGCGCCAGCTCCTCGGTGACTTTTGCGTTTTCCTTCGAAAGGCTCCACGCGAGGTCGATGAGGT
>DATENN010000146.1:0-3927 GCA_035275045.1 Pyrinomonadaceae bacterium | reverse complement strand
AGCGAATGACGATGTATGTTTTAGCTCCAAGTCTCGAAATATTTCAACAATCGCTTCAAGTAAATTTGATTTGCCCGAACCATTGCACCCAAGCAACACAGTGGTCGGTTGCTTTTCATCGAAATCAATCTCGAAGTTGCGCAGGTTTTTATAGTTCGGCAGGCGCAGCCAATCCAACCTCATGCCGCCTCCAGCAAGCGTGGCCTATCCTCGGATTCGTTGCGTGATTCTTTGAGCAGGCCGCGCGCTTCTTCGTCTTTCAACTGATTGTAGAAATCATCGATGTCGAGTTGCGAAGCCGACCACAGGGCTTCCGCCGTCAGTGGCCCGCGCGTTTTTAGAATGGTGGAAAGGTGCGCCGGTTCGATATCTTCACGCTTGAGCATAATCACCTCGGCTTTTGATCGGGTCTTTGGTGTTTTGAGTCGTCGTGGTTTGGGTTGATTCTGTTCCTCTGTCCGCGCTGCGCGGATGCGATCAAGCAAGACGGACGCGGGTTCGTCGTTGGGGTCTTGCGGCACGAGTTCGCCGCGAAAAGCTTTGGCTAAGAGTGCAGGCGTCAGCCGCTCGACCTGATCGCGTGCAGCCTTGTATCGGGCTTCGAGACGGTCAGCAAAGGTGAAGAGCGTTTCGACGCGGCGCACGATTTCTTGCTGTTCCTCTAGTGATGGTAACTCAAATTCAAAGGCTGCTAATTTCTTTGCATTAATATTTGATTGGCTGACGGCATCTGATTTCACTCGCCAGCACCAGTCTCGTCCCGCAGGACTGTTTAGGCAATAGCTCAAATAGTCTGGAAGCAATTCGCTCCCGCAACGGACACGAATCAGATAACCTGCATAGATTGCGGGTCGCTCACCTTTGAAAACGGCAGTTTTGCCAACAAGCTCAGGGCTATTAGTTCGATTGAACAATACATCACCCGGTGACAAATGATATTTCTTAATCTCAACAGCATCTGATGTAAAGACTAGATTATCCCAAACGAGCTTCCCTTCTTGGATATTGCCCATTCGCAAAACAGGCACTTCACCAGTTGCAGAAGACTTTGCAGAAGAGCCATAGCTAAATTCTGTCGCAACTTCTTTGAGAGTGATTGAGCGAGCCGTTGGCAGAGGGAGTTGTTCTTCACGCCAATCCTCCGTCAATTGTCCCGACGTGGCAGCGGCGAGGATGGCTTGGCGGAAGCGTTTGAGGATGTGCGGCACGCGCTCCAGCCGCTCGCGGCAAGCGTCAACTCGCACCAGCAGCGCGTCGAGGTTGTCGGCGATGCGTTTTTGTTCGTTGAGAGGAGCGAGAGGTATATTAAAACCGCGAACATCTTTGGAGCGAACAGCCGGATATAATGCGCCCTGAACCAAATCCGACATGGAGGAGATGAAGATTTCAGAGCGAACCAAATAGAAAAGCCATCGAGCGTCGATCCCAACAGCACGAAGCACATCAAACCCAGTTGATGCAATTTGCCCATCAAATTCAGGAGGGACGATTGCAACAGCATTTAGATTCGGGCGCGTCATTGACACAATCACATCATTAACAGCAACAATCTTGCGCGCTCGACTCGGCGCATTCTCTCCGTTGAGATGTTGAGGGTTCAGAATCCGTTTCGCCTCGCGATCGATCGAAGAAATGTCAATGTACAAAAATTCTTCGTGTGGCTTAGGGGAGCGCTGCTGTGCATCGGTTGTCACTTCTCCAATAGTCGTTTGCACCCATCCCTCTGGCAATTCGCTCACGCCGCTTCCTCCTCGCCGAGTTCGGCCAGAATGCCGCGCAACTCTTCAAACGCCGCTTCCAGTTCGCCCATCGCTATCTGTGCCAACATGGCCGGTTCGGGCAATTCATCCGTCGCGCCGTCGCTTTCATCCCTGAGCCAACTGATGTCCAGGCTGTCACCCCGCGCGGCGATCCATTCGCGGGTGAAGCAGCGAAAGCGGCCTTGCTCGCCCGTGTCGTTGCGCTGTTTCAAGCTGTCGAGGCTTCCGAACGGATCATCGCCAAAGGCGGCTTCAAATTCGGCGAAGTGGCTGCGCGCCAGTTGCGTGCGCTTGCCGAACTGCGGCATATTGGCGCGCAGATCGTAAACCCATACTTCTCTGGTGTTGTCTTTGTCCGTCTTGCCGCGCGTAAAATAGAGCACGTTGGTTTTGACGCCCTGCGAATAAAAGATGCCGGTCGGCAGCCGCAGAATCGTATGAAGATTGCACTTGTCCATCAAATCACCGCGAATCTGGCGGCCCACGTTGCCTTCAAACAAAACGTTATCCGGCATCACCACACCCGCGCGCCCGCGTCCGTTCGTTTTGAGTCCGCGATAGATGTGCTGCAAAAAACAGAATTGCTTGTTGCTGGTCGGAAAGGTGAAATCCGTCCGCGAAGGCAGGCCGCCGCCCTTCTTAGTGCCGAACGGCGGATTGGTCAAGATGAGCGTTGCCGGCGGCAGATTGCGGCCATCATCCGACAGCGTGTCGCCGTAATGGATGCCCGCGCCCTGCGGGTCTGAATCCAACCCGTGCAGCATCATGTTCATCAACGCCAGCCGGTGCGCGTCCTGCACATGCTCCATGCCATAGAAGGTGTTGCGACGATATTTGCGCTGCTGTGCTTCCGTCCATGAATCCGGGTTGCTGTGCTTAAGAATATAACGATTGGCCGCGATCAAATAACCGCCCGTTCCAGCCGCTGGGTCTTGGATAATGTCGTCAAGCGTCGGCTTCAGCACCTCGACCATGCTATCGATCAGCGGGCGCGGCGTGAAGTATTGCCCCGCGCCGGATTTCTTTTCGTTAGCGTTCTTTTCCAGTAGTCCTTCATAGAGGTCGCCCATCTGCTCTTTTTGGGCGCTGTACCAATTGAGCTTGTCTATCTCAACAACGAGCGTGGAAAGCGTGGTCGGCTTTTTAATAAACGTGCCGGCATTGGCAAAGATTTCTTTGACCAGCACCGAACCTTCGGTGCCAAGATGAAGCAATAATGCTCGGTAAAAGTTCAGCCGGTCAATTCCGGTTCTGGCTTCCAGATCGTCCCAGCGATAGCCAGCGGGCAACAGGTGCTCGGTGCTGGTTTCTTTGGCCATCTTCAGAAACAGCAGGTAGGTCAGTTCAGTGACGTATTGATGATAAGTCACGCCGTCGTCTTTGAGGATATTGCAGAGGTTCCAGAGTTTGGCGACGATGTCGTAGGTAACGTTGTTCATTCGTGTGAGCCGTTCTTATCCCTTTCAGGCAGCAGGCTGCCAGAGTGAATCGTTAAAATCTTCGAGCACTTGTTGTAACCGCCCATCGAAGAGTCGGTCAAGGCGATTAAATCCGCCTCCCTCACGGCGGAAGATGAGATCAGGATCATCAAGGGCATCGCGGTCAACAATGAGGTTAGCTTTAGTCTGTGCAGCAATCTTCTGTAGCCACTGGCGCTGGGGCGTTGTCCAGCTATATGAAGCGAGAATCTTTTGCAGAGCGCGATCAACGCGCTGCTCGAAGGGCACGAGCGCATCGCCCGTCGCCGCCTGCCGGATGTAACCGACAATGCGCGCGGCAATATCTTGATTGGTCATCTCGCGCCAGGCCGTCGCCAGATTGACTTCGGTAAATCCGGCGCGGTCAAGTTCGAGCGCGAGTTCGCGCAACTGCTTGCGCGTAAGCTCGCGGGGGCGCGTCAGCACAGTCATCAGCGCCGGAATGGTGTTGCTGTGACTGTGAATAAATTCGGCAAATTCTCGCAGGTAATCTTCAGGCTTCGTCGCGTTGCCGTAACCACGCTCGACACTGAGCAACTGGTCTTCGTGGGTCGAGACGAAGAGCGGCGGTACGTTGCCTTCGCTTTTGCGGTCGAGAATTTCACCGATTGCCGGATGCCCAGCAAACCACTCGGCGGCTTCCGCTAGTGACATCGCTTTCAAGCGGACGACGAAGTCATCCGGCGACA
>DATENN010000145.1:0-26037 GCA_035275045.1 Pyrinomonadaceae bacterium | reverse complement strand
AACTTACGCGCTGGTTTCGCAGCCGCACCTCGGGTACTTCACCGGCCAGGAAATTCAGATCGGCGCTCGCTCGTTTCAAGAGTTCGATATTGCCTTCGCGGTTGTGACCAAAGGCGAAGCCGCGACCGAGATAAACTTCCTTCGCATGCAATCGCTCCTTCACAACCTCGCGCAGGAAATCCTCCGCGCTAACTTGGGAGAATTCTGGTGTAAAGCGAATGACGATTGTTTGCTCAATTCCGAGCACGCCAAAGCCTTCCACTTTTTGATCGAGGGTTTGCAAGAGTGGCGGCGCCGACTCGGGATGCAGTACAGCGCGAGGATGGGGATCGAAGGTAATTACGGTGGGCACTGTACCAGTGGCGCGCGCGCGTTCCACGACCGTGCGCATGATCAATTGATGGCCCAGGTGCAAACCATCAAAGACGCCGAGCGTCAAGACTGTCGGCCGCTGGATTTCCGCGTTTTCTGTACCGTGAAATAGACGCATCTCAACGTTTGTCATCCAAATCGAACGACGATCTTAAATTAGTCATTCATCACTAACGACTAAACCGTCGTATGCCCACTCAATTCCGTCAGGCAGTTTCGCCGAATCGCGCGCATGCTTCACGTCATGTGCAATGTGCGTTAGATACGCGCGTCGCGGTTTGATTTTGTCGATGTACTCAACGGCCTTGTCCACCCATAAATGCGTCGGGTGCTCCTTGAATCTCAAACAGTCGAGCACCAACGCGTCAAGATCCTGCATTTGGTCCAGGGTTGTTTGCGGTATTTCGCTTAAGTCCGTTGCATACGCAAAGTCGTTCAGCCGGTACCCCATAACCGGCAAACGGCCGTGGATCATCTCCAGCGGAGTAACCAGCAACTCTTCTCCAAAACAGAATTGAGCGTTTGGCTCGACCGTATTTGGAATTACCTGCGGCAGCCCGCCACCAAAATGCGAGGGTTCAAAAATGTATTTGAAAATGCGTTTGATATCGACCCAGGCGCGTTCATTAGCGTAAAGTCCCAACGCGCCGTAACGAAAATTTAGCGGGCGAATATCGTCGAGCCCAAAAATGTGATCCGCGTGACAGTGCGTAACCAGTACCGCATCCAGTCGCTTCAAACCGTACCGCAAAGCTTGCTGGCGAAAGTCTGACGAGGTATCGATTAAGATTGTTTGACCCGCATGTTCGATGACAACGGAAACTCTGAGGCGTTTGTCGCGCGGATCGTCAGACGTGCACGTCTCGCATTCGCAACCGACCGATGGGACACCGGTGGAAGTGCCCGTGCCTAAGAAGGTCAACTTCATACGTTAGTCCAATGTCCAACGTCCAAAGTCAATCCTATCCGTTTAAGCTTTGGACCTTGGACCTGCGACTTTGCACTATCGTCCGCCCGTGATATCGCCACTCGTAAAGCCGCGCGTCTTTGGTTGGGTTGCAGAATTGGCGAGCGAGACAAATTGCATGCGCAAATCTGCGAGCAAGCCCTCGAGAATCTGCTGTTCCTGCGGCGAAAGGTTTCCACGCGTCTTCTGTTGTAGCATGCCGAGCACGTCGATCCAGTGTTTACCCAGTTCCAGATCAACTTCGCGTTTGCGCGTCACCGGATGCTCCATCATGCCGAGCGACGACGCAGCGTTCGATGCAATCGACATTAGGAAGTTCGCGAAACTGGCAGGATCGTCCGCATCATGCGGCAATTCGATTTCGTCGTCCTCCGGCGAAGATGGTGTTTGCGCGGTCGCAGTAGGCTCAACGCTCATTTCCGGCACAGCGGCAGCAGTTGGAGGTTCCTGTGGTTCAGGGATTGGCTTGGCCGGCGTTCTTTCTTCGGGACTCAGCTCGCGCGGCGAGCCGTCCGCATTGAACAGTCGCCGATCGGTAACTTTGAAATTTGTTTCCTCGCTCATTTTCTATCCATTCGCAGACGCAATTGTGTGAAAAAACTGCATCGCCGGTTCGTTATTGATGTTTTAAATGATGTTAGCATTCGCCCTCGACGGTCGCAACGCGAGTGCTTAAAAGGCTCAACTTGCAGTTTGAATTTTGAACTTTGAACTTTACAGTAACGACATGCCTGCAACTTTTGATGATTTAATAAAACTGATGCTGACGTTGCGTTCGCCCGGCGGCTGTCCCTGGGACCGCGAACAAACCTACGCGACACTTGCACCCATGCTGCTGGAGGAGGCGTACGAAGCATTCGAAGCCGTTGAAGATGCGCGCGAAGGGCAGCCGGCAAATTTACGCGACGAGTTGGGCGACCTGTTATTTCAAATTGTTTTTTACGCTCAAGTAGCCGCTGAGCGAGGTGACTTTTCGATCAACGACGTCACCGAGGCAATCCATTCAAAGATGGTGCGCCGCCATCCGCATGTGTTTGCGGACACGACTGCCGACGACTCGGCGACTGTGTTGCGCAACTGGGAAGTGATGAAAGCAGAGGAACGGCGCGCTGCCGGCAAAACGGAGTCGGCCAATTCCATTCTGGATGGCGTTTCGGGAAAGACGCCGGCACTGATGGAAGCGCATCAACTCTCAACGAAAGCAGCGCGCGTGGGCTTTGATTGGAAAGACGTAGCCGACATTTTTGCCAAACTGGAGGAAGAGATTGACGAGTTACGAACTGCTATCGACACGCACGCGTCGTCACAATCCGAAGCCGATCATACTCGCGTGCGTGAAGAGATCGGCGACTTGCTGTTCGCCGTCACAAACATCGCTCGGCATCTGCATGTGGAACCAGAGGCGGCGCTAAAGTTGACTAACCGAAAATTCCGCAGACGATTCGGCTTTATCGAAGAGCAGCTGCGCACATCCCGCAAAAACTTCGAAGATGTAACGCTTGATCAAATGGAATCGTTGTGGCAGCAAGCCAAAGGAACTGAGCGGAGTTGACCGTACCATCCTGTCATTTCATGGATGTATTCAAATGCAGAAGGCCCGCTCGAAGGCGGGCCTTTTCTTGTGAGCCACAAACTAACTTTATCGAATCAGTTAGTCGTTCAACTGAATCGAACGGAGGATATTCCCGAACGCACTTTGGAACGAGTTGAAATCGGTGTTCGGTGCCACGGCGATCATATAAAACAACTGGCCGTTTCGCAGGCGAGTTGTGATGACTGTAATCGTCTCTGCCCGACCCGTCGCTTCGTTCGTGTTGCGCAGCGTCATTGACAATCCAGTTCTGCCTGAAACAGTTGTGCGTTGATAGCCGCTTTGCTGTCGCAGATTAGAGTTGCCTTGCGCCAGGCTGTTAATGAATTCCTGCGTCGCTTGCTGCAAGTTGCTACTTTGCGACTGAAAGACGCCAAAATTCACGCCGTGTGTGTAGACGGCCTGATTTTGATAACCGCCGTACCCGCCTTCGGGTGCAAACCAAACGCTGTCACTACCAGCAAGCTCGCGCCAGTTATTCGGCACGCTCACTCTCAGTGCGCCGCCGAATTCTGAATAGCTCTGAAAACGCGTTGATGGATAACCGACGTTTCCACGCGGCGGCTCGTTTGGATAGTTGCCTGTGTTTTCGCCGGTGGGATAACGTTGGCCACTGCGCGCGATTTCCTGCATGGACGGCGCGCGACCCATCCCGCGCAGCCGCGCCTGCACCTGATCAAATTCACGCGTATCTCGAACCGGACTTACGACTCGCAGATATTGCGCTTCCTGATTGATCCGCGCATAGCGGTTGGATGGGCTGGGGTGATCGCTCAAGAATCCGCCGCCACCACCACCGCTTTGCCGTTCAATCGTCTGAAACATATTGGCAAGATCGTGCGGGTCATATCCGGCTCGCGCCATAATCTGTGCGCCGAGGATATCGGCTTCAGTCTCGTATTCGCGGCTAAACTTCAAAAAGTAGACACCGACACCTTGTCCCGCGATTTGCGCAGCCGCTCCCGGCAAGCCGCCGATTATTTGTCCGCCGATTCCGAGGATGCCTGCCAGCAATCCATACTTCTGCGCCTTCGAAGCCTGCGCCGTGCCGTGACGCAAGGCCACGTGACTGAGTTCGTGCGCCATGACGCCGGCCATTTCACCTTCATTGCGCGCGGCTTCGATCATGCCGCGGTTCACATACATAGGACCACCGGGCAACGCAAACGCATTGATGTCTCGCGCGTTTACTACTTTGAAATAGTATTGAAATTCCGGATGCTGAAATTCTGGTGGAATTGCGGAAACCAGGCGCATGCCAACGCGCGAAACATAACTGTTAATCTGCGCGTCGTTCAGCAGCGGCAGTTGTTGCTCTGCTTCCTGCGCCGCCTGGCGGCCCACCTTAACGTCGTCGCTCGGTTTATATTTATTGCTGTGATAACTGATCTTTGTTTGGGTAAAAACCGAAACCGGCATCGCAAAAATGGCGAAGGCCGCCAGCGTCGCGAGTGCTCGCTGGAATCCGTGATGGCTATTTCGAATCATTTTCTTCCTCCATATCGACTACGTCTAAACTCGAAGAGGAACCGGCCAGGTAAGAGGCGCGGGTATAGAGTTCGCGCACTGCCCGCACTCCATGGTCCAATCCCTTCGTAATTACTTTGACTGCACTCATATTCGTTTGGGGAAGAGAGCCTTGGTCTGGCTTCAGTTTGATGAGTTAGCGACACGGTGCGTTTGCCGGTTTTGCGACTGCGAACTGTTACAAAAGAGGACCCAAAACTGAACCAAAACGCAACATCCCGCGCGTCTTTTAGCACGATTTCAGTTCGGAGTATTAACAAGCTCTTTGTGGCAAACCCTCCGCGAGTGCAGGCTGCAAAGTGAATGCCACGGTTGTTACTTGCGCGCCTCGATGTGATGGTTGAACCACTTGGTCGGTTCTGCGAGGGCACCGATATGATGGGGCTTGCCCTTCCAAACTCTGATCATTGAAATCAACAGAAAGATGAAAGCGGCGATTCGGAATAACCAGCTACCCACATTGTTGTTTGTTATAGCGCTGATGAGCGCAAACGCAGTTTGCAAAACCAGGATAGCGACGTGCAGTGCCAATCCCTGCGCGGCGTGGAAGCGGACCTTGCCCTCACCTCGTGGAACTAAAAAAAGTTCGAGAATGGAAACCACCACACCGATGTAGAACGGTGTGTACGGCAACATCGTGGTCCATTTTTCTGAGAGTCCCAGTCCTTTTACGACGCGATTGCGATCGAGGCCGGGCAAAGGTGGCGAGACGAGCGGTGCAGCGTAATACGGAGCTGGTGGTGAATAAGTTGGCGGCGCAAAAACAGAAGGGTACGAAGCTTCCAGGGTCGCCTTGTCATAGCGACGGGTCGGCGCTTCTAATGGCCCTTGGTCCCCCACGTTGGAGGGCGGCGCAACCTGGGCGGTAGCGCCCTTCACCGGTTGCGTCGTTGGCCCACTTCCGCCCTCGCCCCAGTTTTCTTCCGCCTCTTTTACAAAGTTGGGGTCGAGCGGGTTGGTATCGTACTTACTCCGCTTGGTGTCCATCAGCAGTTTCTACGATCATTTCACTGAATGGTTCAATCTTACTCGTCTGCAATAGCATACTCAACCGCTTCCCAACGCCCTTCCGATTCGATGATTTTAAAGCCGCGCATCACCGGCGTGGCTCCGCCTAAACCGATAATGAGATAAACAGCTTGCGGGTAATAAGCGAGGCGACGGTCTGTCTGCGACGGCTCAGGTTCAATTGCGCGCGGATGCGAATGATAAATGGCGAGTAGTTGTTCGCCCTGTTCGCGCATTTGCCGCTGCGAGGCAAACAAGTCTTCAGGAGCAGCTTCGTAAGCAGTGTGCGGATTTCGCGCGACGTTTGTCAGCGGATGAATACTTCGCGCCACTCCTTCAATCGTGCCGCCGATAAGGCCACAGCATTCGTTTGGAGCGGCTTCGCGAGCAAAGGTGAAGATCTGCCGGCGTTGGTTAGCGGTGATCGTCAGCATTCTGTTTCGATGCACAGCCTACACAATTACGCAGAAACACGGCCTCGATTTTCGAAATCGGATGGGGAACGAATCGGTTAGCATTCGAAAAAACTACCGTCACGCTCGTTCTGTATAAGCTGCGCAAGCTGCGGATTACTATTCTCTTCCGGCAATTTTCAGGTGCAATTCTTCCAGTTGTTTCGGATCGACTTCGCCGGGCGCTTCGATCATCAAATCTGTTGCGGAAGCAGTCTTCGGAAAAGCCATTACATCGCGCATGTTATCTGTGCCGGCGAGCACCATCAACAAACGATCAATGCCTGGTGCGATCCCACCGTGCGGAGGCGTCCCGTACTCCAACGCGTCAAGGAAAAATCCGAAACGTGAACGGGCTTCTTCCGTAGTCAAGGCCAGCGCTTTGAACACCAATCGTTGCACATCGCGGCGGTGAATACGAATTGAACCACTAGCCAGCTCGACGCCGTTGATGACCGGGTCATAAGCCTTCGTTCGCAATTGGCCCAGCAGTTCAGTTTCGCCACCTTCAACCGCTCTTTCCAGGAGCGGCAGATCTTCATCCAGCGGCGAGGTGAACGGGTGATGCATGGCATAGTAACGGCCGTCTTCTTCGTGATACTCGAACATGGGAAACTCAGTCACCCATAACGGCGCGTAAGTTTTTTCAGGAATCAATTGCTCGCGACGCGCGATTTCGTTGCGCAACGCGCCGAGGCTGGCGGCCACAGTCTTCGCTTTCCCGGCAACGATGAGAACTGCATCATTCCTTCGCGCTCCCGCGGCAGCCGCGAGCTTCGTTACCAGATCCGCTCCCAACGCTTTCATTAACGACGAGCTGGTTTCATCACCAACCTTTATCCAGGCCAACGCGGTTGCACCGTATCGCTTTGCGAAATCCTGCAACTCGTCCAAAACTTTTCGCGAAAGCTGGGCGCCACCCTCAACTACCATGCCTTTTATTTGTCCCCCCGTTGCAAGTGTCGCGGAGTAGGGCGCGAACGAAGTTTCACTCAGGATTGAACCCAGGTCCTGTAATTCCATCCCCGCGATCCGCAGATCGGGTTTGTCCGAACCCCAACGGCGAATCGCTTCGGCATAACTGAAGCGCGGAAACGGTAAAGGCAATTCCACGCCGATCAGTTTGAAGAGGCGCGCAAACAATCCTTCTGTGACCGCATAGATTTGATCCAACGTCGCGAAACTCATCTCCACGTCGAGCTGTGTGAATTCCGGCTGCCGATCGGCCCGCAAGTCTTCATCGCGAAAACAGCGCGCGATTTGAAAATACTTATCGAGTCCGGCGATCATGCAGAGCTGCTTGAACAACTGTGGCGACTGTGGCAGCGCAAAGAATTTTCCCGGTTGAACGCGCGACGGAACAATGTAGTCTCGCGCGCCCTCAGGCGTGGACTTGATCAGAATTGGCGTCTCGATTTCAGTGAAACCCTGCTCATCCATGTACTGGCGAATTTCGCGCAAGACGCGATGACGGAGCCGCAGATTCGCCTGTAGCTGGGGCCGCCGCAAATCGAGGTACCGGTATTTCAAACGCAGGTCTTCGCTGGCAAGAGTGTCTTCCGAAGCATCCAATTGGAAAGGCAGATTGCGCGCGTCATTCAGTATCAAAAGCTCGCGCGCGCGGACTTCGACATCGCCGGTTTGCAACTTCGGATTCCGCGAAGCTTCATCGCGAAGCACCACCTCGCCAGAGACTGCAATGACAAATTCGCCGCGGGCCTCCTTCGCTTTGGCGTGAGCTTCAGGAGCGTCCTCGGAATTAAAGACCACCTGCGTAATGCCATCACGATCGCGCAAGTCAATAAACGTTAGTTCACCAAAGTCGCGCCGTCGCGCTACCCAACCCATCAAGGTTACGCGCGCGTTGACGTCGCCGGCGCGCAGTTGGCCACACGAATGTGTGCGTTCAAGATTTCCTAAGTGGTCAAGCATGAAAACATTCTATGGTGAAACGGGGCGATGGCAAGCCGCTCTTCCGAAAGGAAGCGCTGAAACGTCCACGGTAAATTGGTGGATGCAGCTTTCAACTTGCGGGCTTCGAAGATGATTTGAAAACCTCGGAGGTCGGGAAGAGTGGCTTGCCCGCACTAAACTTCCAAACCAATCAACCGCAGCCTTGGCGGCGTTAGGCTTCCGTAATCTCGATTAAATTACCGCCCGGGTCACGGACATAAAATCGTTCGACACCGGCAATCGGCCGGGAATCTGGAATCATGGTCACGCCGGCCTTTTGCATCTGCCGCTCAGCCATGGCGATGTCTCGGACCGAATAACAAACATGGCGATCGCTACTGTTTCCGGTCTCTTCTGCAACGGATAGATGTAATTGCGCGTTCCCAAGGTCATACCAGGCGCCAATGTTTTGTCGTGGCCCAGGCGGCTTTGGTATTTCTTTCAAACCCAACACGTTTGCATAGAAATGTTTGGCAGCAGCTTCGAGCTCACTCGACACGGTAACGTTAACGTGACTGAGCGCGAGCACTTCGAGGGCAGTCGCGCGTGTTGACGGTTCAGCGGTGGTCATCAGTTTGCTCTTTTGCAAATCGAGCTGCTTCGTCGAAACGCCTGGCCGAATCTGCATTGTCTGGTTGGTCCTTGCGAAATGCGTTGAACTCCGCCGATCGGTTTCGCGGAATACTTAACGTCTGCCAATCTCGCACGCGGAAATGTTTAGCCAGAAAAACTATCTGTCCGATGTGGTTTGCGTAATGCATCAGCTGGCGATTGATCGCTTGCGCGACGGTGTGCGCTTCGCCACGAATCATCACGGTCGTCATCAAATCGTTCTCATTAAGCGGTTCCAACGCGTCGAATACAGTTTGCCAGCCACGGTCCCAATAATCGCGAACATCGGCTACCGTCGTCGCCGGCTCGATCACAAATTCCATGTCACGATTGCGATTCGGCTTTTCGCCATCAGTGTGAAGAAAGTCGGTCCAGCGGGAAAACATGTTGCCGGCCATGTGCTTCATGATTATGGCGACGCTGTTTCCCTCTTCATCAAGCGTGCGGAAAAACTCATCGTCTTTGAGTTGCGCGATCGCCTTGTCTGCCATCTTTTTGTAAGCGCGCAGACTGGCAATCGAATCTTCTAAATAATGTTTGCCGAGTGATTGCGTCATAGTCTTTTCACGTCCAATTTCAACACGCGAATTTTTCCAACTTTCAACGCGACAATACTTTGCGAATCGATTCCGGTGCCGCGTCACGCTTAGCGGTCCATTGTTCGGCACCGCGTAGATCTTTGATGGACACATCGCCCCGTCGCCGCTCGTCATCACCTACCACCGTCACAAACGGAATTGATTGCTCGGAAGCGTATTTGAACTGCTTTGCGATTTTGTCAGCCTGCGGATAGAGATACACATGTAAGCCGGCGCGGCGTAACTCGGAAGCAAGCGAGATCGAGTCGGGCAATGTTTCGCTGTTCCAAACGGTAACCATGACGTCAGCCGCGGCCTTCACTAGCCTCTCGGCGAACATATTGCGCTCGGTCATGACGACGATGATGCGCTCCAGGCCCAATGAAAAGCCGCACGCTGGAACGTCCTTGCCAAGAAACATGCCGACCAGATTATCGTAACGGCCGCCGCCACCAAGACTGCCGGCTAAATCCTTCACGTTAATTTCCATGATGGCGCCCGTGTAGTATGCCAGGCCGCGCGCGAGTGTCGGATCGAGCTTTATCCGCGCCGCGACGTTGCTCGCGCGACCGTATTCAAGAATTTGTCTTAGGTCATCAACTCCTTTCGCGCCACCGTCATGCGGGCCGATGAATTCGACGAGACGACCTAACACGTCCGCGTTGTAAGCCTGCCCTGCATCGGCGCCGGGTAAGTCGATAAGCTGCGCCGCGCGTTCCGCACCGGCGAGTCCTTCAAAGAAACGCATTAGTTTTATGGCAGACTCATCGACGATACCGCGTTCAGTCAGTTCGCGGGCGACGCCTTCTGGTCCCGCTTTGTCCATTTTGTCGAGCGCAATCAAAGCATCGGCCTGTTTTGCCGGCGCGACGCCTGCCTGGTCCAATATCGCAGTCAACACCAGCCGATGGTTCAGCCGGATCGTAAAATCGTTGAATCCCAGCGTTGACAGGACTTCGCCGGCCGCCGCGCAAATCTCAGCTTCAACCACCATTGAGCGCGAGCCCAGCACATCGACATCGCATTGATAGAACTCGCGAAACCGGCCCCGGGCCGGACGGTCAGCACGCCATACCGGCTGGATTTGATAACGCTTGAAAAACTTCGGCAGCTCGTTTTGATACTGCGCGACGACGCGCGCAAGCGGGACGGTCAGATCGTAACGCAACGCCAGATCCGCTTCTCCGGTTTTTTCATGCTCGCCGCGTTTGAGAATCTTAAAGATGAGCTGGTTGCCTTCCTCGCCATACTTACCCACCAACGTCTCGATGTTCTCGACTGCCGGCGTTTCCAGCGGCTCAAACCCATACCGTTCGAACACGTCCTTAATCACGCCAATAACATATTCGCGTTTGCGAACGTCGGCGGGAAGAAAATCGCGCATGCCGCGGGCTGGCTGAGTTTTTGGTGGCACGGGATCGGTTTCGAGTTTCGGGTTTCGGGTTTCGAGTTTCGAGTTTCGGGTTTCGGGTTATCGATCTTCAGTTTTATTGACGTGCAAATTCAATTTGGGGGTGCTACCTACCGGTTTCGAAGACTTCGCGCGCCGATGGAGCAAACGCAGTTGCACTGAAAGTTGAACCACCACGTTTTAACTGCAAACAAAAAACTCGAAACCCGAAACTCGAAACTATTCTTGTTTATACTTCGCAACGTAATTTACGTAGTTCATCCAGAAGCCATTCAATCCTTCAACTTCTTCTTTCGTCAGTTCCCTTTTGACGCGGCCTGGCGCGCCCATCACCAGCGAGCGCGGCGGAATCACCGTGCCGGGCGAAAGCAAGGAACCCGCCGCAATCAGCGATTGGGCACCGACGCGCACATCGTCAAGCACTACCGAGCCGATGCCAATTAATGCGCCATGTTCTATGTAGCAGCCGTGTAAGGTCACGCTGTGGCCCACAGTCACCTCGTCTTCGAGTACGGTCGGTTTTTCTTCGGTGCGCGTATGGACCACACAATTGTCCTGGATGTTGCTGCGGTCGCCGACGCGAATGTAAAACATGTCACCGCGCAGCACCGCGTTGCACCACACCGACGATTGTTCTCCTAACTCAACGTCGCCGATAATCTGAGCGCTGGGATCTACGTAAGCGCTTTCAGGAATGCGCGGGTGAATGCCACCAAAAGGTCGAATCATATTTTCGCCATAGTAGCATAGGGCCATTGCCATTTTCCGAGTGGCGCTTGGCAATTTAATGCACGCAATCGCATTCCAACGCGAGCCGTTTGCATGTTAGATTGAAGTAACATGTTCAATCGACTTTCATTGGCGATCCTTATAACCGGCATGCTCGCCTTGACGTCGTCTTGTGCTGGTTCGCTCTTCAAAGTACAGCCCGTAGTCGGTTTGCCGGAGCTACCGGAAACCGCACAGACGGCGAGCGCCGGCGGCGTAACAATCAAAGTCGCCCCATTGATGACTGATGAACAAAGTCAGGATCTGTTCGAAGCCAATTTGCCGCTCGGCGGGGTTCTGCCCGTGCGTTTGCGAATGGACTTTGAGAGCGGTGTGCCTGTTGAGTTAAAGCGCGCGCGCTTCAAAATGATTGACGAGGGCGGCCGGGAATGGAAAATCGTTTCCGCCAAGAGCGCTGTTTCGCGGATCCTCAAGGCGAACGAAGTCTATGCTTACAACCCAAACTCGCGTAAGCAATTTGAAAAAGAGTTTGGTGCGTATGCCATCGACCTATCGCATCCGTTATCAAACGACAACCGGCGCGCTGAAGGCTTCCTGTTCTTTGAGGCGCCGAAAAATGAGCCGGTTTCCACGGCCGCGGGTTTGACGTTGCGTATTGAGCGACTCGCTCAACCGATTGAGATCAAGCTTAACTAAACTCGTTCATTTGCCCACAATCAGAAGCGTAAACGACCCAGGCACAATTGAGGGGCGCGGACGAGGCCTTTCGGCGGTAGGGCCGGGCGGTGGTCCAAACTCAGCAGTTACCAAAAAGACTTCATGAGTTTTTGTGTCAAGCGTCATGGTCCGCGCGCCTCTCTGCGTCACAAGAGTTTGCGCAACGCTGAACTTATTCGGCGATTCTTCATGAATGATCGTTAAATTACCATCGGCGCCATTCGGACTAAATGCAAGTTGTGACGAACTATCAAATTCTGCTCCATCAGGCCCGACTCCGATCGGGACGGTGGCAATAACCTTACCGTCGTCGGTGTTGACAATGATCATCGTTTTATTGCCACAGGCGGCAAACAGGCGATGATGTTTTTGATCAATCGCGAGTCCAGTCGGCTCTTCACCCGGCACTAAAGGCCAGCGCGCATCGACCGTCATTTTGCGGGTATCGACTCTGGCAATCAGACTCTTGTCCTCGAGGTTGACGTAAACGTGCCCTTCATCCGCGACAGCGAATTCCGGCTTACCGTTTAAAGGGATGGTGGCCTTTACTGTCTCGCCGGCCGGATCGATGACACTCAGGTCCTGGCTGTTGCCATTTCCCGTGTAAACAAGTTTTGAGTGCGGGTCATAGATGATGATGTCGGGATTTTTTCCTACCGGAATCTGTTTCGAGACATGCAGCGTCTTCAGGTCAAAAACGCTAACTGTGTTGTCGCGGCCATTACTGATAAAGCCTTTGTTCAGCGCCGCTACCAGCGCGATGCCGTGCACGCCATTCGTTTCGGGTATATCACCCACGATGACGCCGCTGTCAGCGTCGACAACCATGACGTGTGTGCCGCGCGAAATGTAAAGCCGCCGCGCGTCGGGATCGACGGTCAGGCAATCCCAGCCACCATTACCGCCAAGTCTAATGCTCTTCAGAACGCGGTAGACGGGAGTCGACGGCAAGACTGGCGTTGACGAGCGCGCGGCGAAACTCAAATTTGTCAGCAAAATTGGCGTCAACACAATGCGAATATTCTTACTGAATAAAGCCATGAAATTTGATCTCCGTTTGGCGAGCTTAAGCCAATAGCCTACCGCTATTCAGGTTCTCAGAACAATCAAATTGAGTGCTTTTTATGGTTGTCAAATAAAAGCCTTACGACCCATAATCGCGTCGTTTTCCCCCGCCGATCTTTTCCCAATTTCATTTCCAGGGAGTTAGGCAATGCGCCCAAGTCATAAGTCTGCGACGTCGTTTGTTCTCTGGCTGCCATCTTTCGCTTTTCTGGTAATCGCGTACTCAACGGTTTTTTCGCAATCAACTGCGGCGCCGAGTCCAACGCCTACAGCGACGACTGCAAAAAGTTTTTTCGCTAACATTCTGAAAGACCAAAAAGGTCTTTGGAGTAGTCCCTTTCACTTACAGCAGCGCGATGCCAAGTGGATTGCGCCGATTGGATTATCAATGGCCGCGCTGCTTGCAACCGATACGCGTACCTCCAGCGAGTTGGTGGAAAACGGAGATAACCGCTCTCGGTTGCGAATGAGCAAAGACATCAGTTATACGGGATCCCTTTATTCTTTAGGAGGCGTCGCGGCGACGTTCTACCTTACTGGCCGCATGCGACACGATGAGCGGGCGAAAGAGACAGGCCTGCTAGCCGCGGAAGCACTCCTCGACAGCACCATCATCAGCCAGGCATTGAAGGGTGTTTCAGGACGACAACGCCCGCGGTTTGATAATGGTACCGGTGAATTTCTTGACGGTGGTTCGTCGTTTCCTTCCGGCCATGCAATTAATTCATGGGCCGTGGCGACGGTTATCGCGCAGGAATATGGACCGGCACACCCGGCAGTCCCCTACGTCGTTTACGGCCTGGCTACGGCCATCGGTATTTCCCGGTACACCGGCAGGAAGCATTTTCTTTCGGACGTCCTCGCAGGTGGCGCTTTGGGCTACGGCATCGGCCGTTACGTTTATCACCAGCATCATGATCCGACGCTGGATGGCGAAACCGAGAAGCAAACCAGCCGCCTGTTCGGGTCAAAGTTTTTTCCGAGCATCGCATCCGATTTCCGTCCACGGGCGCGCTCGTACGGGGCGAGGGTGGCTTGGAGTTTTTAAGGCGCGGTCGGAGAAATCCTATCCAGTTGAACCAAACCCGCCGCTGCCGCGATCGGTTTCGGTGAGATCTTCGGACCAGACTGGCGTTGGCATAATTATCTTCTCGATAATCAACTGACAGATTTTGCTTTGGGCGGGTAGATAAATGGTCTCGTCGCTGGTGTTGTAAAGCAGGCAGCCGATCTCACCGCGATAATCCGCATCGATCACTCCCGAGAGAACGTGCAACCCGGTGCGCATGGCCAAACCGGAACGCGGCGCGATCCGGCCATAATGATCGGCCGGAATTGCAACCGCTAATCCCGTCCGCGCCAGCACCCGCCGCTTTGGTTCAATCGTTAGCTCCTCGATCGAAAACAAATCCAAGCCGGCTGATTCCGCGCTGCCGCGAGTTGGCAAGGCTGCCCGTTCGTCTAACTTCTTAAATTTCAAAGTTTGTTTCGCCGCCGCCGGTTGCATCCGTTGTCGTCCGTGGAAACTGTCCTAAATGACAAATGAGAAATGTTAAATGTTAAACGGAAAATGTTTTTGCTTTATCACCGTGTGAGAACCACACAGCTACAACCGCGGAAGCGTCACCCCACGCTGTCCTTGGTACTTCCCGCCGCGATCTTTATACGAGGTGTCGCAAACTTCATCCGACTCAAAAAAGATTACCTGGGCCACGCCTTCATTCGCGTAAATCTTCGCCGGCAGCGGCGTCGTGTTCGAGAACTCGAGCGTAACGTAACCCTCCCATTCCGGCTCAAACGGCGTGACATTCACCAGAATGCCGCAACGGGCATACGTGCTCTTGCCCAGGCATACGGTTAAGACGTTTCGCGGGATACGAAAATACTCGACCGTGCGCGCCAACGCGAAACTATTCGGCGGAATAACGACTGATTCGCTCTTCACGTCGACAAAATTCTTTTCATCGAATTCTTTTGGATCCACGATCGTGCTGTTGATGTTAGTGAAGAGTTTGAATTCGTCTGCGCAGCGAATGTCGTAACCGTAGCTCGATGTGCCATATGAAACGATGCGGCGCCCGTCGACTTCTTTTACCTGGCCCGGCTCAAACGGTTCGATCATCTTGAACTCGGTGGCCATCCGGCGGATCCACTTGTCTGATTTTATGCTCATGTTTGGTTGAGTATGGCGCCGAAAAATGACTGGAGAGAATACTGCGAGCGGGCGTCGACAGCAACTGGGAGAATAAAGTGTTCGCGCGATTACGGGTCAGTTGACTTTTTGATCGCAATACGGCCATCGCCCACACTCAGCCGCATCGAACTGCCACCCGTTCCAATTCGCGCTCTAACCTGTTGTTTTGTGATGCCGGGCTTTTCGCGCGCCGCTACGTTCTCAAGAGAATTTACTATCTCGCCGGTGCGCAATACATCGGCATCGAGATCGCCGTTAAAGCCCCCCGGTAACTGCAACTCGATGTCACCGGCGGCCACAGCAATTTCGACGCTGCCATGACGCCAGCTCTTTTCGCTCACTTTTAATGCCACCTGACCGGCCGCGATCGTCGTCGACAAAGTGCCGCCGCCGAGCAGCAAGGTAACCTGGCTTTGCGGCGATGAGATACGAATGTTCCCATCAACATTCGTGACGGTTATTGGCCCTCTTCCGCCGTTAATATCCAAATCACAAGCGATGGGTACGCGAATGCGATAATCGACTCGCCACGGCAGGTTCAAAAGTTGTTTAGGAAAGTTCTTAGCGACCTTTTTCATGTAGGCGCGATCATGCATCCCTGTCGTCATGATGCGGACATGGTTTAGGTCCTCATCAAGGATAACGCCATTTACCGCGGCTAACTGGTCCAGATCCTTTTCGCTGTCAGCGTGCATTTGAGTTTCCGCGCGCACTTCGACATCGCTACGGTTCCAGCCTTCGACAGTAATCGAACCGTCAGGCGCCCCGACGATCGTTACCGTCCCGCCATAGCCAAGACGGCGGGTCTCGTTTGTAATGGTAGTCCGCGTCAGCTTTGGCGGTGCAGCGGGAGCCACTGGTTTTTGTTGCTGCGCCGCAGCGGGTGCCGGCACTAAAAGAACGGTTGTAATGAAGAACAAGAAGAAGTTCATTTTGAGAGTGTGTTGCAAGCAAACCTTTCCAACCGAATGAGCCACGATAGTAACATTTTGTCTGTCACGATTGATTTGAGTTGAGCGGAAATAACATTCAGAGCATTGTTACCGCGAGCCTTACTCAAGCGTGGCTTCTAAAAATAAAAGGGACGCCAGAACTATTGTTCTTAGCGTCCGTTGTTGTTATTAAAGGTAAAAGATTATTTGCGCAGAAACGTGATACTGCCTTGAAAGGTGGTGACCGTAACGGATGACCGCCCGTCGCCTACGTCGCCGACATACTTGCGACCGTCGCCGAGATTTTTGAAGTTGTTATTCCAGAATGGTCCCAGGGTAATTCGGCGCGTGGGTGTCGCTGCCGTCAGGCTGAAGGCCGAGTCTGATGGTATGCGAATCGTAATCTCACCTTTGCCGGATTGAAACTGGTAAGTCCCGCCGCGCGAGAACTCGCCATCAAAGTAGATGTTTCCAATCAGGTTTTGCGCGTACACCTGAGAAGCGCCTACGCCATTCAACTCGATGTCACCTTCCGATGAGACATGAGCACGCACCAGGTCACCGCGAATATTGGTTACTGTGATTTGCCCGCGTTTGGTTTCGAGGTCAACCGAGGAATTGGCCGGTACCTGCAATGTAAAGTTGACGTCGCCAATGTCGCTGCGACCGCGATTGTCGGCCATCACATCGACGATCAGACCTCCGCCGGTCTGTCGCGGCGTTACGGTCGCGGCCGGCGATTCCATGGTCGCCGATAGTTTCACCTCGTCACGGTTCCAGGCTTCGACCGTAATCGTTCCCGAAATATTTTTCAGCTCGACGCGAACATTACTTCTGACGGGAAATCTTTTTGAGAGGTGCTGCTGCGCCTGGGCGCCAGTGATGCCGCCGGCGATGACGATTAGAAGCACTGCGACGAACGGCGGCCGGGTTAAGAAACTTCGGGAGGTTTCAAGTAGCGTGGGCAACATTCCAATCATCTTCTAGTAGGCCTAGGTCCTCAAATATCCGAACTGGACTATAACTCTGAAAACTCCTTCAAGAGTGAAAGTTTCTCATTGAGCGCGGTGTTCAGCATCTCTTGCGAAACTTCGTCGTTGGGGTTTTTGCTCAGACTGTCGTACGAATCGTTGATCGCTTGATCGATTACAGCCAGATTGCGATCGAATGTTTCGCGCATCTGCGGATTCCAACGCGCTTTATTAAACTCAACACGCTGGTTCCAGTATGAAATCAATTGCTGTTGTTGCGTCATGCGGTGGCGAATCTCTTTTGCGCCAATGGCGACACCATTCTGACTGCCATCGGCGGCGCGGGCATCAACTGCTCCGCTCTGCCAGCGCTTCAGACCAACAACTGTCGCCAATGAAACGATCACAACAATCGCGGTAAACAATGCCGCGAGCTGTGAGAAAGAGAGTTCCCAACTGCGGCTGGTCCAGCTGCTCCAAAAATTTCGCCTGGGCGTGGCCGGCACTGTCTTAGGTAAATCGGCCCCGGCTTCGATCATGTTGCGAATGCGCAACCACAATGCACGCTCGTTCGGAGGCGCGTCATACTGGCCACGCTGTGTGCGACAAAAGCCGACGATGGCGTTCAAGTCGTCGCGTACGTCGGCACATTGCAGACACTCGTCAAAATGGGACGACAGCGTCGCCTTGTCTTGATGGGTGATCGAGCCATCCAGAAATTCGCTAATTAAGTCCTGACACTTCTCGCAGTTCATTGTCTTTCAACCTCTAACCTGCCGGCTGACCCTTGGGTGGGTTCGAAGCTCTCGGCCCTGGTTTTCAAGCAATCAAGGGGAGACTGCGTAAAAATCTAAGTTTTTGTGCTTTCCTGGGTTCGGGGATTGAACCCGGCAAGCAGCTTGGAAGCTAGTCCGTCACTTTCTGTTGCCTTAACAATCCGCGCAATTTCATTCTGGCTTTGTGCAATTGGGACTTTGACGTGCCAACCGAGCAGCCAAGCATGCGGGCAATTTCTTCGTGTTCGTGTCCTTCTATGTCGTGAAGGGTAAAAACCGTCCGGTAACCGGGAGGCAATTGAGCAATAGCTTTATCAAGTGCAATGCGATCGACGACCGGCATCGCGTTCGGGTTTTCCGTACCTTTGACTATCTGTATGGGTGTTTCGCCATCGTCGGTCGTCTGTTCCATCTTGACGCCGCGCTTGCGGAAGTGCATCAAAACCTGATTGACGGTTAAACGATGTAGCCAGGTAGTAAAAGCCGATTCGCCGCGAAAGCTTCCGATTTTTCTAAAAAGCTGGATGAAGACCTCTTGTGCCAGGTCTTCGGCCTCCGAGACGTTGCTGGTCATTCTCAAGCAAAGAGAATAGACCCGGCGATTATGTCGCTGATAGAGCTCCTCAAAAGCGGCCATGTCGCCCTGAGATGCTCGCTGCGCCAGCGCGTAATCCGTTTCCTGTGGCGTCTCGATTTCGGCTGCGGTCACGTGTTCATTATGGGACAAGCGTCTTTTCCAGCACGCTGGTACCGAAGCTCACGCGCCCGCGATTGTCAAAGAAGCAACGACCTTTTCTCTGCTCCAGATAGAGACTTCCGAGATCCGGTCGCCCTCAACGCGGTGTGATGCGGCGGTTTGAGCGCGTCGTTGCCTTGCCCCCAACCAAAAGTATTCAAATTCGGGCCGCAACCATCACTTTTCCGAAGTGATCACTTACGTCCAATAGGTGCGGTCGAGTGATCGGTAACCCACCGCTTCCGCGACATGCGCGGAGCGAATTTCATCGGAACCTTCGAGATCTGCAATAGTGCGACTAACTTTCAGGATACGGTCATAGGCGCGTGCTGACAAGCCAAGGCGGGTCATTGCTCTTTCGAGCATCTGCTCGCTTTCGCCGTCGATGGCGCAGTACCGGCGAATCATTCTTGGCGTCATTGCGGCGTTAGAGAAGATTTTTTCGGGCGCTAACCGCTGCCGCTGTTTGTCGCGCGCAAGTATGACCCGATTGCGAATCGCATCCGAGTCGTCAGTCTCAGGTGGTGTCGCGCCGGTGAGATCGCGAAACTTTACCGCGGGCACATCAATATGTATGTCAATACGATCCAACAACGGTCCGGAGATACGGCCTACATAACGCTGAATTTGTAACGGCGAGCAACGGCACTCTCGCGTCGGGTCATTCCAAAAACCGCAAGGACAAGGGTTCATAGCGGCGGCAAGCATGAACGAGGCAGGAAATGTCAGCGACATCGATGCACTGCTGATAGTCACCTTTTGATCTTCGAGCGGTTGCCGCAACACTTCCAAAACGCTGCGATCGAATTCCGGTAACTCGTCGAGGAACAAGACGCCCTGGTGTGCAAGCGAAACTTCTCCCGGCCGCGGCACTGCGCCGCCGCCGATCAATCCCGCATCGCTAATGGTGTGATGCGGTGATCGAAACGGTCTGGCTGTCACCAGGCCCGCGCGGCCGGTGAGTCCCGCTACTGAATGGATCTTGGTTAGTTCCAGCGCTGCTTCAAACTCGAGCGAGGGCAGGATAGTGGGTAGACGTTTTGCCAGCATCGTTTTGCCGGAACCTGGTGGTCCAATCAATAAAATGTTGTGCGAACCGGCACTCGCGACTTCGAGTGCGCGTTTTACCGATAGTTGCCCGCGCACTTCACGAAAGTCGACGTTATAGTGATCGTTCTTCGCGAGAATCTCACTCGGATCAACTACGAGTGGTGCTGGCGGATTTTCCGATCGCAGCGCCGCAACCAAATCTACGGCACTTCTTAAATCGGCAACGGGATAAACGTTTACACCTGCCACTACTGCGGCTTCCTTGGCGTTTTCATCCGGTAGGATCACATGTTTGATCATTGCATCGCGCGCCAGGATTGCGATTGGCAGCGCGCCCTTGATCGGCCGAACCCGGCCATCCAGTGACAGCTCGCCGACGCACAGCACATGAATCAGGTGGTTCTGTTCAGATAAATCGCCGTTCGCCCCGAGGATCCCCAGGGCGATCGGCAAATCAAAACTCGCGCCCTCCTTACGTACATCGGCAGGCGCGAGGTTGATTGTGATTTTTTGAAAAGGAAAAAAGAAACCGCAGTTGCTGATGGCTGCGCGAATGCGTTCGCGCGACTCGCGCACCGCGGCATCCGGCAGCCCAACGATAGTGACCGTAGGATTCGCGTCGGTCTCACCGCGCATCGGCGTCAGGTCAACCTCAATATCGACCAGGTCCGCATTGATTCCATAGACAGCCGCTGACAATGTGCGAAAAAGCATGGGAATGCCCCCTCTTACCAAACCAAAAAGTTGGCAGAGCACTAAGTAAGCGGCAAATTGAGGGTGAAATAATTTGAGCGCGCCAGCGACATAGCGCGCTCAGGAGCTTGCCTCTTCAGCGAGTGAAGCGGCGGATATGGGTTTCAAAGACTAGTGGCGACGCGACGGAGCACCGGCAGGCGCCGATGCTGGCAGACGGATTTCCTGACCGGCGCGAAGTTCCGCTTCCGGCGTAACGCCGTTCAAGCGAGCGACTTCGTTTGCGTCCAGGTTCCGGGAGGCAGCGATGCGAGCAATGGTATCGCCTTTGCGCGCTCTTACTTTTGTTAATGCCGGTGCTGCGGGCTGATCCGACGTGCCGGGTTTAGCACGACGCCAACTCGTCAAGCGGACACCACTGTTAGGAACTACTAACTTCGTGGTTGATTTCAGATCGACGCCTGCGTTCATTGCCTGCAGTTGACTGACACTGACGCCGGTTCGGCTAGCAACAGCTTGCAAGTCCTCGCCGGGCGCAACTGAAATCACGCGTGCTGAATCGCGACGCTCGGCCGGGATTCGCTTCAACAGCGAGTAGAATTGTTTACCTTTACCACCAGGTACGCGCACGTTGTAGGCCTCGCCCCGCGGGGTGACATCGCGGCGCAATTCTGGGTTCAGGCTGCGGATGTAATCAACGCTCGTGTCTGTCGCTTCCGCAACCAATTGCAAGTTGGTTGAGTTGGAAACCTGGACCACGTCATAACCCAACGGGCCATCCGGCTTGATACCTTTGAATCCGTATTTTTCCGGGTTCTTCGCAATCAGGATGGTCGCCAAGATGTTTGGCACATAGTTTCGGGTTTCCTGCGCGATATACGGATAGATAGACCAGAAATTCGCCGTGCCCGCGCGCGCGATGCCGCGATCGATATTGCCGGCTCCGGTGTTGTATGCACCCATCGCGAGCTCCCAATTACCGTTGTAACGGGTCGCCAGGCTCTTCAAATATTTTGCTGAAGCACGCGTAGCTTGTTCGAAACTATTTCGCTCGTCGATCCAGGCAGTTTGTTTTAGACCGAATTGGCGGCCGGTGCTCGGAACGAATTGCCATAAGCCGGATGCGGCTGCCCAGGAAACGGCTTTTGGTCGCCATGCACTTTCAACCTGTCCCAGCCACGTAATGTCCACGGGCACGCCTTCTTCCTTGAAGATTTGGCGGGCCATTTTCATGTATTGACCGGAACGCCGCAGGCCTGACTCCATCGTGGAACGGCCGCGACCCTGGTAATAATTGATGTATTGCTGAATGAGAGGATTGATCGTGAACGCGAAATTAACGTTCTGTTTTGCTTGCTCTAAAGCGAAGACGTCTGAATCGGAGACGTTCTGTTCTTCCGGCGTCAATACCAACTTGCTCAATTCATCAAGCGGCGACGGTTCAAACTTTTGCTCGCGAAATCCGATTGCCGGATTATCAGTCTGGGTTTGTTGCGGGGTAGCTGAGTTGTTCTGAGCGACTAACTCTGAAACATTCGTCTGTGCCGGCATGCGGCCCAGTGGCACTTCTTCGCGATAAATCTTCTCAACCAGTTCCAGGTAAAATGTCTGCAACCGTTGGCTTGCGCGAACGTCAAGGCCGGACTCCAGAATCGAATCTACGGCTTTATCAAATTCGTCGCGTGCCTGCTCTCGCTTGTTGTCCTCGAGATTGAGTTTACCTTTGCGGAAATGATCCTCGGCTTTACTGATGACTTCGCCAACCAGAACATCGGCCTTTTCCAGTTCAGTCGGAATTGCGCGCGCCGATGAACCCCCGGTCGGGGTTTGAGCGGATACAAAGTTCGCCGACATGACGAGTAGCGCCACGATAGCGGCGCGGGTCAATAGGTTCGTTAAGCTCAGGGAAGTCAACCAGCGTTCTCCTTGGGTACTGTTACGAGATTTCAGACTTAGCTTCTCCGGGAAATTTAATCGCTACTATTTTGCGAGGGTTTAGACTCCCCTTACCTGGGTTGGATGCCGAAAATGCTCCAAAAACGAAGCAAAGTCAGACCGGAGGTTATCACACGGTTTTCAAGAGTGTCAAACAATCCGCACCTCAAATAAACGCCAAAACAGTTAACTTTTCCACCACTTTAGCGGCATAAGAGTACAGATGCGCCGACCAGAGATCGGGTTGCGCAACGGCCCTCCTTTAACTGCGCAGCAACTGAGCCCTGGCTCTAATAAAACGTCGCCGCCGCGCGGCTGTTCCCAGAAGTTGATTTGCTCAAACGGTGCGGGATTGTGTCGAGAGAACCGATTTGATACAGCGGCGTAGTGATTTTGGCAACTTTCTGTTGCAATTCTCTTGGTTGGCGAACCGATGAGCGTTTAGCTTCTTCGAATACACACTGGAACAAACCTTGCTCTTCTCCCGAAAAGTTAGTCTTTCCGAGGGTCTTCCTGAATTTGACGTGATTGCACTCGAGAAAAACTTATGTCGACAGCTTTAAAACCTACACCGACCGCGGGACTACGAGAGGTTCCCCGCCTGCCATCAATGCACCCGACCGCGTCGAACGCGGCCCGGCTGTTCTTTAACCGCGAGCTGAGCTTGCTCGAATTTCATCGGCGCGTGCTTGAAGAGGCGGCGGAGAAAGAGAACCCGCTACTCGAGCGGCTGAAGTTTGTGACTATCTTCGCCTCGAATCTGGATGAGTTTTTCATGATTCGTGTGTCAGGCCTGAAGGAAGAGCTGGACGGAAACGTCACCGAGCTTTCGCCGGACGGGATGACGCCGCTTGAGCAATTAAAGGAAATTCGCACAAAGGTACTGCCGCTTGTCGCAGCGCAATCCAAGTGTCTGGTCGAAGAGATCCTGCCAGAGCTGCGCACCCTCGGAATCGAAGTAGTGTCGTATGCGGAACTGAGCGCCGAACAGCAAGCGGAACTCAACAGGTATTTCCAGGAAAAGGTCTTTCCGATGCTGACTCCGCTGGCTGTTGATCAAAGCCACCCGTTCCCTTACATATCTCCGCTCAGTCTGAATCTCGGTTTGATGGTTGAGGCGCCGCCGGGAAATTCTGCTGCGGATCCGAAACAAAAACACGGACCACGCTTCGTTCGCATCAAGGTGCCGCCGACTGCTGACAGACTGGTGCCGGTAGGTAAGCTGCAAACGAAGTACGTGTTGATTGAAGATTTAATTGAGGCTAATTGTGAGTCGTTGTTCCCGGGAATGATCGTCAGCAAGTGTCATCGCTTTCGCGTGACGCGCGACGCCGACATCGAGATTAGGGAAAGTGAAGCCGAGGATCTGTTGCGAGTAATTCAACATGAGCTGCGGCAGCGACGCTTTGGCACACCAGTTCGTCTCGAAGTCAGCGCCGGTATGCCGGAAGAGATGATCGCCTATTTGATGGATTCACTCGATCTACAACAGGACGACGTTTACATCGTCAATGGTCCATTAGGCGTGCAGGATTTGATGGCGCTTTACGATCTGAATCGGCCGGACCTTAAGGACAAGGGGTTCTCCCCGGCAATTCCCGAATGGTATCGCAAGAAATCGATTTTTGAAGTAATCAAAGAAGGCGATGTTTTGCTCCATCACCCTTTTGATTCATACGGCACTGTCACCAACTTTATCAACGAGGCGGTCGATGATCCGAATGTGGTTGCGATAAAGATTTGCTTGTACCGAACGGGCCCTGACTCTCCAATTCCGCCCGCTCTGATTCGAGCCAGCGAAAAAGGTAAACAAGTTACCGCGCTTATTGAGCTAAAGGCGCGCTTTGACGAAGAACACAACATTGAATGGGCCAGGCGTCTGGATCAAGCCGGTGTGCACGTCGTTTATGGCATCCTCGGATTAAAGACGCACGGGAAGTTGACGCTCGTGGTGCGACGCGAGGGAGATTCCCTAAAACGCTATATGCATATCGCGTCCGGTAATTACAATCCGACCACTTCATGTACTTATACGGACCTCGGTCTGTTTACAGCCGACGATGAAATCGGCGCCGATGCTTCGGAATTGTTTAACTACCTGACTGGCTGTTCGCGACAAATGGAATATCGCAAGCTATTCGTTGCGCCTGTGAACCTGCGCGAGAAAATGACCGAGCTTATTGATCGCGAAATTGAACACCAGCGATCAGGCCAGCCGGCCCATATCATGGCCAAGATCAATCGCCTGGCCGACAACCAGATGATTGAAAAGCTGTATGAGGCATCCAGAGCGGGCGTTAAGGTCGATTTGATCGTTCGCGGTATTTGCATGCTTAGGCCCGGAGTGCCGGGACTATCTGAAAACATCACAGTGCGCAGTATCGTCGGACGCTTCCTGGAACATAGCCGCGTGTTTTACTTCGCCAACGGTGGCGACGATGATTTATATATTGGCAGCGCGGATTGGATGGCCCGCAATCTGAAACACCGCATCGAGGTGGTCTCGCCCATTGCGGATCCGGCGATGAAGCGTTATTTAAAAGACGTGTTGTTGACCGCTTATCTGCGAGATAACGTTAAGGCGCGCGAACTTCAGCTTGATGGCACCTATGCGCGGATTGAAAGATCCGAGGGCGACCGCGACTTCGACAGCCAGGAATATTTCATAAGACACGACGGCGGCGGCGCGCTCCACGCTTCCTAATTCTGATGGCCCAGCTCGATTCGAAACGCAAACGCGAAACACTAACGCTGGTTGTTGTATTCGTCGCCGTTCTGGCGGTCAGCGCACTCGTTGTCTATTCCATTTCACAACGAGCCGAACGCACGCCCGCAGCGCGGGACACTGTTGCAAGCAGTGCCAGCCCATCTCCAATTGATCGAGAATCACCCCCAGAGCAGCCGCAGAGTGGCAATGTTCTGGACCAGATCTTCGGAGTGCCGCAGAGCGAAGCGCACGTTGTTCGCGGTGAGAGTTGGGCCGCGGTGATCGCGAGCATTACGTTGAGGTTGTTGCTCGCGGCTTTGCTCGGCGCCGCGCTTGCTTACCGGCCGCGCAAACGGCTGGCGATTCTCAAGAGAAATCCTTACGTTGCACAAACTCAGATCCTGCTCGCAATTGTAGCTGCCGCGCTAATGATCATTGTCGGCAACAATGCGGCGCGTGCATTCGGAATTTTCGCGGCGGTTTCTGTCGTGCGCTTTCGCACGAACATTCGCGATCCAAAGGAAATTACAGTGTTGTTAATCAGCCTTGCCGTTGGTTTAGCAGCCGGATTTGGGCGATGGGACCTGGCTCTAATTCTTACGCTCTTCGCATTGATAGTTCTTTGGGTGCTCGAGTATCGCGAGGCATCACAAGTTTCGCGCACGATGGATTTGACGTTGAATAGCAAGAACGTGGCAGCCACTCAAGGAATTCTGCGACAAGTGTTCGAACGCTACGGTTTCGAAGCCGAACTGCGTCGCATCAGTCGAGAGAATACCGACGAGCCGGTTGGCACGCTGGTTTATTCGGTAGACCTTGGTCCGACGGCGACTACTGATGCATTAAGCGAAGAGATACTGACGCATGACGCAACGAATGTTGACAGCATCGAATGGGAACAAAAAAAGAGCGCATCGTATATTTATCAATAGGATTTGCGCACTGCTGGGTAAACTTAAAGGCCGCTGTTTTCAGCGGCCTTTCTTATTAACAAAACTTGGATCCAACTATACAGGACGCGCGGCCGCGGCTTGCGGCATCCGTTGCGGCCGTGGACTAGA
>DATENN010000144.1:0-8505 GCA_035275045.1 Pyrinomonadaceae bacterium | reverse complement strand
GCCATCTCGAAAGCTACCGTGCCACCAGACGACCGCCCTCCGATCAAATATGGACCATACGGCTGTACCTCTCGCATCTCGCGGACGTAATGCGCAGCCATCTGCTTTATTGAGGTATGCGGCGGCTGACTGCCGTCCAATCCGACCGCTTGAAATCCATAGAACGGTTGATCCGTTCCCAGGAGTTGCGCGAGCGCGTGATACTCCAGCACGTTTCCCCCCGCCGCGTGAACGCAGAAAAACGGACGCCGGTTGCCACCACTTTGCAGTAGAACAAGCGAGGACCAGGGCGCCGACCAACCTTCGTTATTGAGAACGTTCGCCAGCAACCTGATCGTTGGCGCCTGGAAAAGCGTGGCCAGCGGTAGATTTCGGCCCAGCGCTTTTTCTATCTGCGCAAACAAACGCACCGCCAGTAGGGAATGCCCGCCGAGTTCAAAAAAATTGTCATCAAGTCCAATCGGTGAAACGCCTAAAATGCGCTGCCAGATTCTTTGAAGTTTGAGTTCCAATGGATTGGTGGGAACGATGCATCGCTCTTCCGTTTTGCGACTTTCGTTTCCGGTAGGCAACGCTGCGCGATCAACTTTGCCGTTGGCTGACAACGGAAATTCTTCGAGCACAACAAAAATCGAGGGCACCATCTGTTGCGGCAGCCGTTCACTGACAAACTGGCGCAACTCATTTGCAGTTGGCTGCTTCCCTTCCTCGGGAACGACATACGCGGCGAGATGTTTGTCCGCTTCGTCTTTGCGCACGATCACGACTGCGTCGCGTACCGCCTCATGATCGGACAACACGGCTTCGATCTCACCCAACTCTATACGGTAACCGCGCACCTTCACCTGATTGTCAATGCGCCCCAGGAACTCTAAATCGCCGGAGGCGCGTCGCTTCACCAGATCGCCGGTGCGATAAAGCTGGCATGGACTGTCAGTTCTAAACGGATCGCTGATGAACTTTGAGGCCGTCAGCTCGGGCTGATTCAAATAACCGCGCGACAACCCGTCGCCACCGATGTAAAGTTCGCCCGGAACACCGACTGGCGCGGGATTGAGGTAGCGATCGAGAACGTACACATAGCTGTTAGCGATCGGTCGCCCGATTGGTACTGAGCCGTTTATCGCAGCCGCATCTTCGACCGGGAAACAACACGTGAACGTGGTGTTTTCGGTTGGTCCATAACCGTTAATCAATCGGCAGTTCGGTAATTGCGCGGCTGCCTTCTTAACGTGAGGCGCCGACAAGACGTCGCCGCCCGCAAGCAACTGGCGCAGTCCGCGCAGATCATCGAGATGCGTATCGACCATTAAGTGAAACAGTCCGGCAGTCAACCACAAGGTCGTAACCTGGTAACCCTTTAACGCCTTGCCTAACTCGTCGAGTGATGCGGCCCCCGGCGGCATCAGCGCCAGCCGCGCGCCGTTCAGCAGTGCGCCCCAAATCTCAAACGTCGAAGCGTCGAACGAAATGGGCGCGAATTGTAGGAACACTTCGTCGCTTGAGAAATTTGCGTAGTTCGTATTCTTAACCAGGCGCACGATGTTGCGTTGTGTAACTGCAACGCCCTTCGGAGTACCGGTCGATCCTGAGGTGTACATGACGTACGCCAGGTTTTCGGGCGTCGAATTAAGGGGCGGACTTGTGATTGGCCGGCTTGTAAGCTCCGGCGATAGCTGCTCAATGCAAACCGTCGTCACGTTCTGATCGGCAAACGCACTCGCTAAACTCGACTGGGTCAGCAATAAAGTCAGTTGCGAGTCTTCGATCATGAACTTGAGTCGAGAAACCGGATAGGCAGCGTCAAGCGGAACGTATGCGGCCCCGGCTTTTAGAATTGCCAGCACCGCGATGATGAGATCGGGAGAACGATCGAGACAGATGCCCACGCGGCTTTCGCTATCGACGCCGTTTTCGCGCAGATAATGCGCGAATTGGTTCGCGCGCCGGTCCAATTCCGCATAACTCAAGGTTTCGTCGCCAAACATTAGCGCGAAGGCCGATGGCGTTTTCCGAACTTGCTCTTCGAATAAGTCGGCAATCGTTCGATCGGCGGGATATTTTGTGCGCGTATCATTCCATTCAACCAGCAACTGATGCCGCTCAGCCTCAGTCAGCAACGGCAGGTCGGCGATCCTGGTAGCCGGGTTGGCGACGATGCCCTGCAACAGGTTTTCCAGATGGCCGAGCAAGCGCGTAATTCGATCGTCGTCAAATAAATCCGCATTACTTTCAAGCAGGCATTCGAGCTGGCCGTCGCGTTCAATGGCATCCAAGGTCAAATCAAAATTCGCCACCACGTTGTCGACCTGCATGTGACTGACGGTAAGACCCGGCAACTCAAGCGTGGGAATCGATTCACTTTGCAGCACGAACATGACCTGAAACAACGGATTTCGCGCCAGGCTACGGTCTGGTTGCAGTTCCTTTACCAGCGTTTCAAACGGCAAGTCCTGATTTGCGTAAGCGCCCAACGCGACTTCTTTTACACGTCGCAGCAATTCACTGAAGCTGGGGTTGCCTGACAGATCGACGCGTAGTGCGAGCGCGTTCACAAACAATCCGATGAGTGGTTCAGTTTCGGCGAGGCACCGGCCCGCGATTGGCGAACCAACCACGATGTCCTCTTCTCCCGTGTAGCGATGCAATAAGACTTGATATGCCGCCAGTAGGACCATGAAGAGGGTCGCCTCTTCCTGCTGGCACAACTCCCTCAACCGCCGTGTCAGATCGCGAGAAAGTGCAAGCTTTCGCTTTGAACCGCGAAAGGCTTTGTGGGCCTGAACCGTTGGTCGCGGATGATCGGTGGGGAGTTCTAAAACCGGCGGCAGGGTTTTGAATTGCTCCTTCCAATATCGCAATTGCGATTCGTAGACATCACCTTTGAACCAGTCGCGATGCCAAACCGCGTAATCAGGATATTGAATCTTGAGCTCAGGCAGTGGCGAAGGTGCGCCGGCAGCGAACGCCTTATACAATTCCATGAATTCGCGATGCAATACTCCCACCGACCAGCCGTCGGTAATGATGTGATGCATGGTCATCATGAAGACGTGTTCCTGATCAGCGAGCTTAACAAGCAGCGCACGCACCAATGGTCCGTTTGCAAGATCAAAAATCTTGCGCGCTTCATTTCGCAAAAGCACGCGGGCGCTCTCAGCGCGTTCCGCTTCCGATAATTCGCTGAGATTGATAATCGGGAGTTCAACCTCGAGATGATCCTTGATGACTTGCGTGGGAACTCCATCCGAGGTTGCAAAGCTGGTTCGTAGCGATTCATGCCGCGCCACGAGATGGTCCAGCGTCATCTTCAATGCGCCAACATCGAGCGACCCCTGCAGCCTTACTGCCTTGGGCACGTGATAAAGCGACGTGTCCGGCATCAACTGGCTTAATACCCACAGGCCCTGCTGATAGAACGACAGCGGCACTACTGCACCGGCCGGCCGAGGCGAAATCAATGGCTTAGGTTCACCGGCCGCAACTTTTTTCTTCAGCAGTTTCAGCTCGATCAATGATCGTTTAGCCGGTGAAAGACGGGCCAGTTGTTCGCGAATGTTTGCTGCGCTCGTTGACACGCTTGGTTCCCTCGTTTGCTCTAAAGTGCTTCAGACAAGAGTTGTATTGCGCCGGTTGTGATCAGCGCCAATTTCAATGCCTGCGCCCGCAGACCGCCTTTGTTTATTTCCTTCGCCAGACGCTGTTGTGCTTCCTCATCGGACATCGTTTCGATTTCGGCGAGCAACGCCGCAAGCTCATCATCTGCGGCCGTTTCAGTCTGTCGCTCGTAGATCAACGTCGCTAGTTTACTAATCGTGGGCGCCTGAAAAACGTCGATCAGACTGAGCTCAACATTGAGTTGTCGTCGCAAGTTCGAGATTAGCTTTGCGGCCATCAACGAATGGCCGCCGAGCTCGAAGAAGTTGTCGTAGATCCCGGGCTGATTCACGCGTAGCACGTTCGCCCAGATCTCTGCGATGGACTCTTGCAGTGGTGTTTGCGGCGCCACAAAGGTTTCGTCAAGTGGTTCCGGTTGATCAAAACTCAACAACGCCCGCCGGTCCGTTTTTCCGTTCGGCATTACGGGAATGTTTTCTACAAACGCGAAGCGCGCCGGGACCATATAGGTGGGCAACCGGTCGATTAAGAATTGGCGCACGTCGCTCGCAGTCAACTGCGATTCGCTCTTCACCACCATGTACGCGTTTAATCGATGATCGCCCGCCTCGTCGGTTGCGAGCACAACCACGTCGCTGATGCCGGCATGAGCACGAATCGCTTGCTCTATCTCTTCCAGCTCCACGCGAAATCCGCGAATCTTTACCTGATTGTCGGTGCGACCCAGGAATTCGAGATTACCGTCAGGCCGGTAACGAACGAGATCTCCGGTTCGATAAAGCCGGGGCGCGCGTTCACTCCCGAACGGTGAAGCGATGAACTTCTCTTCTGTTAAGTCGGGCCGGTTCAAATAACCGCGAGCAACTCCCGCGCCCCCAATGTAGAGTTCTCCGGGGACGCCAATCGGGCCCGGCTGCAAACTTGAATCAAGCACATAGGTCACCGCGTTGGCTATGGGACGTCCAATCGGTGCTTCCCCGGAGCCGGTCTCATGCGTTAAATCGCACATCGTCGTGACGATTGTCGCTTCGGTTGGTCCATATGTGTTTAGTAACTGAATGCGTTCGCCGAGGTTGGCGCGCCACGATGCCACACGTTCCCGCATCGCCTTCTCACCACCAAGAATGATCAATCGCAGTTGCGGCGGAATTGCTAACTGATGCGTAACAATTTCATCTGTCAATTCGTGCCAATACGCGGTTGGAAGATCGAGCACCGTGATACCGAGGTCACCGCAACTCTGAAGAAAGCGATCTGCGGAACTCAACATGTCGTCCGTACGCAAAACAAGCGTTGCACCTGCAATTAAGGTGGGAAAGATTTCTTCTACGCTGGTGTCAAAACTCAACGATGCGAATTGCAGGACCCGGTCACGCGCCGTCAAGCCGTAAGATTCGATTGCGGCCTGAACAAAATTCGACAGCGAATGATGTTCAATGATGGTTCCCTTTGGTTTGCCGGTTGAACCCGACGTATAAATCACATATGCCGCATCAGAAGCCCCTGCCGCAGGTTGGATGTTGTCGACTGAGGGACTTTCAATCTCAAGGTTATCAACGCAAATAACCTCTTCTGCGAAACCGCTGAGATTTTGGACCGCAGTACTAGTTAAGACCACTCTCGCGGCGCTGTCTTCAAGCATGAACGCCAGGCGATCCTGCGGGTAAGAAGGGTCAAGAGGAACATAAGCGCCACCCGCCTTTAACGTCCCCAGGATTGCCGCGATCATCTCGAGCGATCGTGGCACGCAGATGCCCACCAATGTTTCGCGCCCGACTCCGGCGTCTCGCAACAGCTTTGCCAGAACATTAGCTTTTGTATTGAGCTCGCCGTAAGTCAGCTCCCGATTGCTGTCGATTAAAGCAACGGCAGACGGTGTCGCCGCTGCTTGTCGCTCAAACATCGCCACCACGCTGTCCGTTTCCGCAAACTGCTTCTCGGTGTTATTGAATTCAACCAACAACTGCGCGCTCTCGGCCGCAGTCAACATAGATAGCTTTCCGACGGGTTGTTCTGCGCCGGCCGCAATGCCTTTGAGGATTTCCGCAAGATGCAGCAGCATTCGCCGGATTACGTCGGCGGTGAAGCGGCTTTCGTGATAAACGATCTGTAGTTCCAATTTTGAAGCGGGATTCACAACCAGCGTTAGCGGGTAATTGGTCCTTGAAAGTTGCGCTGATGAAACTTCAATCACGCCGCCCAATTCCAGTGACGAACCACTGCCTGCAAAGTTCTCAAATACAAGCAGCGTTTCGAATAGCGGCATCTGGGAAGGCACGCCGCTCCAATCCTTGATCAACTTTAAAGGGCAGTGTTCGTATTCGAGAGACGCTGAAACGTTTCGCTGTAAATCCTTCAACAAAGTGCTGATTGACCTAGTTGCGTCGATGCGCGCGCGTACAGGTAAGGTGTTGATCATCAAACCCACCGTGGATTCAACGCCCGGCAAATCGTAAGGCCGGCCAGACACGGTGATGCCGAAGACAACGTCATCGCTCGCCGAGTAACGGCGGAGCAGGATGGACCACGCGCCCTGCAGCAACGTGCTCAGTGTCAGGTGCTGCTTCCTGGCGAAGCCGCGAATCGCGTCCGTAATGTCTTCTGAAAGCGAGAGTGTATCCTGGCCGAATGAACCCGCCGCTTGCGCGCCTTGATTGGCGCCGCTGTCGACCGCGAGCAAATTGGGGACACAAAAATCGCTAAGTTGACTGCGCCAAAAAGTCTCGCTCGGCGTCAGATCCTGTCTCGCGAGCCAATCGAGATAGCTCGTAAAACTCGGCGCCTCTTCCCTTTTAGGATTCTTCCCGGCTACCAAATCGTGATAGAACTCGGAAACCTCCTGCCGCAGCAGCGACATAGACCAACCGTCAAGAATGATGTGATGGTTACTGACGACAATCCAAAATTCATCGTTCGCGGTTTGTAATACGGCAACGCGAAGAAGCGGGGCCGTAGCTAAATCAAAACCGCGCTCAACGTCATCACGCAAAAATTGGTCGCATTGAATTCGCTGCTCAGCTGGTCCAACGGCACGCAAGTCTTTATGGACCACCGGCATCATCACCTGACTGTTAAGTATGCAACGGGGTCGATCGCCGTCCTCGCTGACAAAGGACATCCGCAGAATTTCATGCCGTTCGACCACACGCTGCCAGGCGGCAGCAAACGCGCGAACATCGAGTGTTCCACAATAGCGAAAGCACACCTGCTCGAAATACGCAGTCGATTCCGGCGCATACAGCGAATAGATCAGCATCGCTTCCTGAGTGGGGGTCAGCTCAAGAATTTGTTCGGAGTGAGCAATCATTGTTAATTCGAAAGCAACGATTCCTGCGAACTATCTGTAAACCGTTGGCGCGCTTCCTCCTCGGAAAGTTGACTTAACTCAGCAAGCATGGCGGCTAACTCTTCGTCTTCAGTGTCGGCGGTTTGCAGTTGATAGACGGCTTCGGCCAGACCCTCGATATGAGGAGTTTCAAAAAGCTGGCGCAACGGCAACTCAACACCGAGCGTGGTTCGCGCACGGGAGATTACCTGAGCTGCCAGCAATGAATGACCCCCTAAATCAAAAAAATTATCCACGACCCCGACCTTTGAAACGTGCAACACCTCTTTCCAAATCTCCACCAGCTTTTCTTCAATCGGCGTGCGTGGCGCGGTATATGCGGCCTTTCGTGGCTTTGCTGAAGAAGCGGCATTGAAAGCAGCTTTGACTTTTGGCGTCCACCGCATACGTGGGAGCTGCGAGATCTCTTGATCGAGATTAGCGCTCAGCGATTTAAGGATTTGCTCAAAGTCGCAAAGCATTGCCTTCACGCTTTCATCAGCAAACAGATCAGTGCTGTACGAAAGACGAACTTCAAAAGAATCTTTTCTTTCAACGGCGGTGAGTGTTAGATCAAACTTGGTTGCTGCTGAATCAAACTGGAGCCCCTCGGTTTCGATATCGGCCAGTGAAAACTCAGGTTCGGTTTCGTCTTGCAGCACAAACATCGTTTGAAAAAGCGGGTTGCGCGTCAGGCTGCGTTCAGGCCGCAGTTCTTCAACCAACTTCTCAAAAGGAACCGATTGGTGCGTATAGGCATCGAGAGCGGTGCTACGCACACGCTGCAAAATCTCGCGCCAGGTGCGCGAGCCCTCAAACTTGCCACGCATGACAAGTGTATTGATGAAACAGCCCAGCAGCCCTTCAGTTTCGATTAGTTCGCGGCCCGCGATCGGCGTACCGACAAGGATGTCATCCAATCCGCTATAGATACTCAGCAGCACTTGAAACGCCGCCAGTAACAGCATGAACAGGGTGACGCCCTGGTCACGGCAGGCAGCGCGCAGCGCTTCGCACAACATGGCAGGCAAAACCAAACTCTGTTGCGCGCCTCGATAAGACGGTGTCGCCGGAGCAGGAAAATCTGAAGGCAGACTAAGGTTTAGTGGCGCATCGGCTAGATGCTGTTTCCAGTAATCGAGATCTGGCGCCGCATTCGCGGTAATGTTTCGTTGCCAGCCGGCAAAATCTGCGTACTGAATCGGTAACGGCGACAGCGTTGCACCCTGCGCCTGGTAAAAGCTCGACAATTCCTGAAAAAATAACCTGATGCTCCACGCGTCGCTAATGATGTGATGAATGCAAAGCAACAACACATATTCCTGATCATCACAACGAACGAGCAGCAATCGCAGCAGCGAACCGCACGCCAAATCAAATGGTTTTTCACTCTCCGTTTGCACCAGGCGTTCCAATGCGGCCGGCCGACTAGCGGTTGTTAGCGACCGTAAATCCTCCATGCGGAATGGAACGTCAGTCTTTGGCTGAATGACCTGAACGGGCAGTCCTTCGTTTGCGACGAAGGTGGTGCGAAGAATTTCATGTCGCGCAGTCATCTGCCG
>DATENN010000143.1:0-7527 GCA_035275045.1 Pyrinomonadaceae bacterium | reverse complement strand
CGCAGCGCCGCCGCGCCCAGCGACTCGCCAATTGCGAATCCTATGAAACATGGACCAGCGTAATCACCCGGAATGAAAAGCAGGATGCACAACATGATTAGCAGCTCGACGCTGATCAGCATCATGCCGATGCTCATGCCGGCTTTTAATGGAATTGCATAAAGTGGAAACGGCTTGCCGCCAAGACTGGCAAACGCGGTACGCGAGTTCGCGAAGGTGTTAACGCGAATACCAAACCAGGCCACGCCATAACTGCCGGCAATGCCGACCAAACTAAAGGCCAGAATGATTGCTACCCGCAGCGGTTCCATGCGCGACAGCACGCCGAAGTAAAGAATGATCACGACCGCGATAAACGCCTCGAGAATCAGAATGAACTTGCCCTGGGTGATGAGGTAAGTTTTGCAGGTCTCGTAAATCAGCTCAGAAATTTCGCGCATAGCGCGATGGACCGGCAGCTTTTTCAAGTTCATATAAATTGCCAGTCCGAAACCGAGGCCGAGAAGACAAATCACAATGCCCGCGAGCAACAAACGGTGACCATCAAGACCACCAAAGAAAGTGACTTCGGAAAGATCCGGCAACTTTAAGTTGGCCTCGCCACCTTCGCGCGATTGAGCGAAAGTCGGGGCGGCCAAAAATGCGATGCCCGCGAGCGCTGAACCGACCGTCAAGGCCGCGCGAACCGTTCGCGATGAGCCGAGCGAGCGCCGTGCGCCGTTTGGTACTTTCTTTTCCATAGCAAAAACCGCCAGGCAAACTGACAGCAAGCTGATAAATGAGATCAGCGTGATTTCCACGATTGTGATCCTTTCCCCTCGTTTAAATAATGGCGTGACTCACAAGCCCGCACCGTTTTCCGAGCCATGGGCCATTCTGGATTTGAATTGGCCATGCGTCTGTACGCGAAAACGGTGATTTGAAAAGCGGCTATTATTGCGTATTTGGCGGGGAACTGTCCAACGTACCACGACACTGGTGGTTGCAAGATTTGAATGCCCTTTTTGCAAACTTTGTGAACTTGGTGTCCTTGCGGTAAAGAAATTCTTTAGTGAAACTCACCGCAACACGGGACGCAGCAGAAAAGTGAGAACACGGCAAACCGGAAATCACCTGCTTGGTACCGAATCGCGGCCTCAGCTTTTATGGGGTCGCGCCGGCAAGATCAGCCACCAATTCCGGTCTTTTCCCAAAACCAAACCAGCGCCGGATCGAATCAACCAGAATAATTACCGCGGCGGCCATGATGATGACCGTCAGGACAACGTTGATGTAACCCTGCACAGATGTTTCCGGTTTTTGTGCGAGGGGCCAAAAGATGTCGGTGATCGATTCCCAACCAGCAACCAGCGTGGTCGTTGCAACAAAACTCAGCGGCACAATCGTTACCCAACTGTATTTGGCTTTGCCCATATTGATGATGATCGTGGTAGCGACACACAACGCTACCGCCGCCAACAACTGATTCGCGATACCAAACATGGGCCAGATCGTTGATATTGAACCCGACCAGATGAATGCGGCCCAGGCCGCCACCACCAACGCAGAGGTAATTGCAGAGCCCGGCAGCCAGTTTGGTTCTTCGAGCTTGCGATAAAAACGGCCGCCAAACTCGCCCACCAGAAAACGAGCGACACGCGTACCGGTATCGATCGTCGTCAAAATGAATAAAGCCTCGAACATGATGGCGAAGTGATACCAATACTTCATCAGTCCGCGCAGGCCGGGAATGCCGTCGAAGATTTTTGCAATGCCCAGCGCGAGCGTTACCGCACCGCCGGTGCGCCCGCGTAAATTGTTTTCTCCGGATTCCTGTTGCAGCCGATCGATTTCCTGCGGCTGCAAGTTGAAACCTTCAGCGCTGTGCTGATCGACCATGCGCACGTAAGCTGCTTTCTGCGCATCGGTTCTCTGCGCCGTGTTGATCGCGAAATAGTCGCCGGGGAAGAGTGACGTCGCCGCGATCAACGCCACCACGCCTACCACCCCTTCCATCAACATCGAGCCATAACCGATCATGCGCGTGTCGGTTTCTTTCGCAACCATCTTCGGCGTCGTGCCCGAGGATATGAGCGCGTGAAAGCCGGAGATGGCACCGCAGGCAATGGTAATAAAGACGAATGGATAAAGCTTGCCGGGAATTACTGGACCACCGCCCGCAGTGAATGGGGTCAGCGCCGGCATGTTCAGTGTCGGATGGACCAGGATTACTCCCAGTATCAGAAAAGTGATCGTGCCGATCTTGAGATAGGACGATAGGTAGTCGCGCGGGCACAGCAGCATCCAAACCGGCAGCACCGACGCGATGAACCCGTACGCGGCCATCAATATCGTTACTGTATTGCGCGACAAGGTCAGCGTCTGCGCGAATGAAGAATCCGCAACGCGGCCGCCCAGGTAAACCGCTGCCAGTAAACCGATCACGCCGATGACGCTGGCCTCCGCAATCTTTCCTTTGCGAAAGCGATACATGTACAGGCCCATGAACAAGGCCAGCGGAATCGTAAAGCCAACCGTAAACGTACCCCAGGGCGATTCGGCCAACGCGTTGACAACGACGAGACCTAGTCCTGCAAGAGCGATGACGACAATGAAGAGAATTGCCACCCCGGCCACTAGACCTGAGAGCGGGCTGATCTCGGTGCGCGCCATCTCCGCCAGCGATTTTCCTTTGCGGCGAACGCTGCCGGCCAGAATCATGAAGTCGTGCACCGCGCCGCCAATACAAACTCCAATCACCAACCACAGCAGTCCCGGAAGAAAACCGAATTGCGCCGCCAGCACTGGCCCAATCAACGGCCCGGCGCCTGAGATTGCCGCGAAGTGATGCCCAAACAAAACCCATTTGTTCGTAGGGTAGTAATTCTGGCCGTCATACATCGTTTGCGAAGGCACTGGCCGTGAATCATCTAGCGCCAACACTTTCGCGGCGATAAACGCCGAATAGTAGCGATAGGAAATCGCCATCACGCACAACGAACCGATTATTATTGGTAAAGCATTCATCACTACACGCTACGTTGAAGTTGTTTTCTTTCCCTGCAACGCTCCAAAAACAAAACCGAAAACCATTAACGCCAAACCAAGCAGAATACTGCTAAACGCGATAATCGTACGTTTACCTTCTGCCAGACCTGTCGAGAGCTTTGCATACAATTCAATTGGATTTGAATCATGCGGCACCGTCAAAATTCCGAGTGCAATCAAGAAAGAGCCCAACGCGGTGATCGATAGCCATCGCGGCGTAACCCGCGATCGTCCTGATTTCGCGCCAAGTTCGCTGCGCGCGTAGCCGTACGACAAATAAATCGACAGCCCGATCATTAACCACGCGACAAATCTCCACCAGGAAGTTGGCGGCAGATAGTACATAAGGAAAAAACATGAAATTGCGCCGAGCATCGGCAGCAACCACGGCCCTAATGGAACTCGGAACGGCCGCCGCCGATCAGGATCTTTGTAACGCAAAATTGTGATGCCAATACAAACCAACACAAATGCGAATAGAGTTCCGATATTTGTCAGGTCAACCATCTCATCGATACTCATCACCGCGGCAAACAAGCCCACCACGACGCCGGTTAAAATCGTCGTCACGTGTGGCGTCTTAAATTTTGGATGTACCTGAGCAAACACAGGCGGCAACAAACCGTCACGCGCCATCGAGAAAAAGATGCGCGGCTGGCCTAATTGAAAGACGAGCAACACCGCGGTATGCGCAACCACGGAACCAAAATCAACCAGGCCGGTGGCCCAACGCGCGTCCGGCGCCACATAACGGAGCGCCATCGTCAACGGCTCGGCCTGTTCGGTCGCGAGTTTGTTCACGAGTACCGAGTAAGGCATGACACCGGTGAAAACCGCCGCAACCACGATGTAGAAGATCGTGCAGATCACCAGCGAAGCAATGATTCCTATCGGCAGATCTCTAGCTGGATTGCGTGTCTCCTCTGCCACCGTTGAGACCGCATCGAATCCAATATAAGCGAAGAAAACCACGGCGGCGCCCGCCAGGGTTCCGCCCCAACCCACAGGCTGGAACGGGTGCCAGTTCGCCGCCATCTTTGAAGGCGTCACCATGTAAAGCAGAAAGCCGATGAAAAAAGTCAGCACAATGATTTTTACACCAACCATCACGGCGTTGAATTCCGACGACTCTTTGATACCCCACACCAAAACAATTGTGATCAAAGCCACTATGCCGAACGCCAGTAAATTAAAAACGATTGGGATGCCCAGGATGTGAGGTGCGCTATCAATCAGGCCCGGAATTTTGCGGGCAGTGCGAAAGTCGGTCGATAGCCATTGAGGAATGTCGACGCCAAAAGCGTCGTGCATGAATGACCGAAAATAGTTGGCCCAACTGATAGCGACCGCTACGTTGCCGATCGCGTATTCAAGAATCAAGTCCCAACCGATGATCCATGCGACCAGTTCACCGAGCGTCGCGTAAGAGTAGGTATAAGCCGAGCCTGAGATCGGAACCATCGCCGCCATCTCGGCATAACACAGCGCAGTGAAGGCGCACACGACTGCCGTAATCGCGAATGACAACATCAGCGAAGGCCCCGCGCCCGGACGTGCCGCATCGCCCGCGGCCGCAGTGCCTACAGTGGCAAAAATTCCTGCGCCGATAATCGCGCCGATGCCCAGTAAGGTAATACTGAGCGGGCCCAGACTGCGTTTCAAACGGTGGCTCTCATCGCCTAGCGCCGAAAGAATGTCGTCAAGGTTCTTCGTGCGAAAGATTCCTTTTAGCAAGCGGTTAGCCTCCGTGAATGAATATGCGTCTTTGGTCGCTGTCTCAGGCTGGAATGCTGGCGGAGTTTGGCATGAATGGTCGAAAAAAATCCAGCATTAAAAACCAGGTGAAGGAACGTTTCTAATTCAGCGTCTCACTGGCAACTCGCGGTCAGATCGTGTATAGATTTCAAAAAAAGAAATCCAATTCCGGAATCTTAAATCTGAAGTTGCCATGTACCCTTTTCGCAATATTCTGTTTCCAACCGACTTCACGCCGCATGCTCGTGCAGCGCTAAAGTACGCTGCTGCTTTTGCGAGCCAATCGGCAGGCCGCGTCGTAATGTTCAGTGTGCAAAGCGGACCGGTGCCCCCCAACTTGCTTACCCTGCCCGACCACATTTTTGAGGAAGAACAGAACCGCTGGTTGTTGCAGGTACGCACGGAAGTGAGAAGTCTGCTGGTCGATCCCCTGCTCAGCCGCATCGAGGTCGAGCCGGTGATCGTCGAAGGAGACCCGGCTCCGGCAATTGCGAAAGCAGTGCGGGATTACGACATCGATCTGGTTACCGTCGTCACTCACGGACGCAAAGGTTTGTCGCGAGCGCTGTGGGGCTCGACGGCTGAAGAAATTATTTCCGAAGCGCCGTGTCCGGTGCTGACCATTCGACCGCCGCAACATGACTTTGTCGAACATCGCAGCGATCGCACTGAAATCCATCTAAATCGAATTTTGCTCGCTACTAATTTTCGCCCGTCGTCGGCGGCGGCGATGCAGGTTGCGACTCAACTCGCTAAGCAGTCGAACGCTGAACTGCATGCCGTATACGTGATTGGCGATTATCTGGAACAGATTTCTGTCATGTTTCCCGAGGGAGGTCTGAATGCGCTTACGCGTTTGCGATCTTACGTGCAGGAACGCATGGCCCATCTCTCGCGCGGGGACGGCGCCGGCGCGGTCACACACATCGCCGAAGGACGGCCGTACGCGGAAATTGTGCGTTTGGCTTCTGAGAAAGACGTGGACCTGATTGTCATCGGAACCAGCGTACACGCTTCGTTATTCGGTGGCGCTCCGGCACTCGGTCCTGAAATGGAACGCGTCGTAAGAAATGCACCTTGCCCGGTTCTGTGCGTGCCGGCGTCGAAAGCAATGACACCGCTGCCGGCACTCGTTACACAACCGGTGAGCTAAATCAACCGCGGCATCGACACAAAAAAAGCGAGGCGGATAAAACCGTCTCGCTTTTCTTTTTGGTATTCCAGCTAGTGTTACTGTGTAATCAATTGCAGTCGCCCGTCGGGCAGCTTAACCGCAAACACCGTGCGTTCGTAGATGTTGAGCGGAATTGGTTCTTTGCTGCGAGCTGTTGCTAATTGCTGCCCCGATAATATATTCGCTGAGCGCGCAGCTAGAGGATCTCGAATCAACTCATAACGGCGGCTAATCCGACGCACGTATTCCTGCGTTTCACTATAGGGAGGAATGCGATTGCCGTACTTCATCACCGCACCTTCGCCCGCGTTGTAACCTGCCAGGGCCAACTTCACGTCGCCGTCAAATTGATCCAACAGGAACCGCATATAGCGTGCGCCGCCTTCGATATTTTGTTTCGGGTCCCAGATACTCGAGACGCCGAAACGCGCGGCCGTGCCGGGCATCAGTTGCATCAATCCGCGCGCGCCTTTGTTCGACATTGCTCTCGGCTTAAACGTCGACTCCTGGTGCATGATTGCATAAAGCAGTAACGGATCCACTAAATTGCGGTGCCCGGATTCGATTATGAAATTGTCTACTGATGTGTCACCGGTTGTGAAACCACTGAGAGAACTCGACAGGTTGATAGTGGTCGCGTGGGCTGCCTTCATGCGTCCGCCGGCACGTTTCGTAGCAGCGACAGCAGGAGCCTCAATCCGAATACCACTGCCTAAGTCGAAATTATCGACCCGATAAGCGGATGTTTGCCCGTGGGCGCTGACAAGCGAAACAGAGACGATTATCGAAGCAAATAGGAGGTTTTTCATGATTAAGTTCCCGGTTGGCTTGAGTTTTGTGAGGGTACTGCGTCAATTAACCTTCGGCATAGTAACACACAGTTAAACATATGCCAACCACGCAAAACCGAGGAAAATTGTTTAGGTCATTCGGCCGTCGGTGGGGCAGCAAGGCTACTGAAGAGCATCGCGAAGTTATTTCAGAAGGGGTTCAATTGGCGTTTGCAAGAGCTCTTGCAAAAACTGAAAACCGGGGTCTTCCAGTCCGCCCTCGACATTAGGAGTGGCGTTTGTATGATACGCGGGCTTTTACCACTTCTCGTTAGTAGTGAAACCGCGCGTATTGACGCGCCTCACGAAGGGAACCCCATGAAAAAAATATTGTCGACGATTTTGTTGTTGATTGTCGTGTCAGCAATCACAGCAGCTGCCCAAAATTCAAACAGTTCGACCACCACTTCCGGTGCGTCAACAACCAAGACAACCAAAAAGCGTGGCCCGATCTTTCGCGCTAACAAAGACCAAATTAAGCAGGCCCAGTCGATTCTGAAGACGCGCGGCTTTTACAGCGGAGAGCAAACAGGAAAGCTTGACGACGTTACCCGCGCCGCCTTGAAGAAATATCAAGCGGCGGAAAGTCTGAAAGTGACCGGTACTTTAAATAAGGTGACGCTGGAAAAGATGGGCGTGGAGTTAACTGACAAACAAAAGGCGATGTAGCCATGCGTGAAGTGGCACAGACTTTAGTTTGCGTTTGCTGTTATGGCAACAAAGACTAAGGTCGTGCCACTT
>DATENN010000142.1:0-6813 GCA_035275045.1 Pyrinomonadaceae bacterium | reverse complement strand
TGTTTCGAATTTCGGGTTCGAGTTCGAGTTTCGAGTTCGCTCGAGCATTCTTTTAACTCGAAACTCGAAACTTTAAACTTGAAACTCATTTCAAGACGTACGGCTCGAACCCCCGCAATGGAAAATCTTTGCGCAGCGCGTAACCTTGCCAATCGTCAGGCAGCAGGATGCGCCGCAAATCCGGGTGACCGTCGAAGACTATTCCAAAAAGATCGAAAGTCTCACGCTCATGCCAGTTCGCAGTCCGCCAAACACCAGTCACGGTAGGCACGTGCACGTCATCATCATTAAGCACGACCTTCAACCGCAATCGATGGTGCTGCGTTGTTGAAAACAGATGGTAGTTGACTTCGAATCGCGGCTCTTCTTCTACGCCTCGATCGACGCCGCAAATGTCGGCGAGAAAATCAAAACGAGTTTCGGTGCGGGTCTTCAACGCGGAGCAAACATCGACGACATGTTCGCGCGGCACGATAGCGGTGGTCTCGCCGAATGCATTGACGATCGTGGTAATCCATTCGCCATTCAAACTTTGCAGCGCGCTGATAACCACCGGCGTGGCAGCCGGGGGCGACGGATCAGTTGTGACGTCTGTCTGAAGTTCCTCGCTGTTTGGCGGAGTGCTCATCGACGGTTGTTCGGGACGCAGCTTTCAGAAGAGCTAGGAAGAACGTCGCCTTTCATGCCGGGAAGCGATTGAATACGGTCGAGCTTCGGGGGGCAATTCAGTGGTTGTGGTTGAGCCGTCAGTGACTGGTAACGTGCCCGGAACAAATGCCTGGCGTGCTTCCTGTTCAGGCACATCCCGGCGATCGCGCGATGACTCTTTCATCACCTTGTCCTGTAACATCATCACTGCGTGGATCAACATTTCCGGGCGCGGAGGACAGCCCGGAATATAAACATCGACAGGAACAATCTTGTCGACGCCCTGAACGATTGCGTAGTTGTCGAAAACTCCACCCGAAGTTGCGCAGGCGCCCATTGATATTACCCACTTTGGTTCAGGCATCTGGTCATAGATGCGTCGCAACACTGGCGCCATTTTTCGCGACACGCGGCCGGAAACGATCATCACGTCGGCCTGTCGCGGGCTGGCGCGAAACACTTCCGATCCAAAGCGCGCCAGGTCGTTGCGCGAAGAGGTGGCATTCATCATCTCAATTGCGCAGCAAGCAAGCCCAAATGTGGCCGGCCATAACGACGACTTGCGGGCCCAGTTAATTAGCGAATCCAGCCGCGTCGTCAGGACTTCCGGCAGTGCTTCGGCAATGATGTTTTCCAATCCCATGGTCGTAAATCGTAAATAGTAAAGCGCGTCAGGCGGCGGTGCGTGTTTGTTGCCGCTTGCGGCGATCCATATCCGCCAACAGGCGTCCTTCGCCTTCTGCTTCGCGGCGTGCCGTCTCGTTCCAGTCGAACGCGCCTTTCTTAATCACATAAACATATCCAGCCAACAGTAAAACGACGAAGACCATCATCTCCGCGTAGATAAACGTTCTCAAGCCGAATGCGGGGCTGGCCAGCGTTCGGAACACCACGGCCCAAGGCACCAGAAAGATGACTTCAATGTCGAACAGAATGAAGATCATCGCAATCAAGTAGAACTTGACTGAGAATCGTTCACGCGCGCTGCCTACCGGGTCTTTACCGCACTCGTACGGCATCATTTTCGTGCGCGTCCGTTTGCGTTGACCAATGAACTGCGAAATAAAAATATTGCCGACGGCAAAGCCGGCGGCGACTATAAATATCAGCAGTATTGGTAAATAATCCGAAAGGCGAAAAACCATTCTTTTACTCGCTCAGATCAGATCGCTGCGTCGGACGCTCGCAAACGAGTCGCCGGGGGCGCACCAAACAAGATTGAGAATCATTGTACAAGCCGAATCCTAGTCCAAGTGATCAGGGGTGTCAAGCAACGTTGTCTCAACGGACGTGGGCTAAAAAAATGTGAATTGACCCTGAAAAAACCGCTGTGTTAACTTCGATCCAGCGTACCTGCGCTGCGCGTTTCAACCGCTTGCCGATTCCCGATTTCTACCGTGATAACTGGCTTCAATACCGATGTCGAACATGATGGCGTGGTTTATCACGTTCAGACTGAAGACAAAGGTCTCGACTCGCCCTTGATTCTTTCCCTCGTCTATTCAGGGGGCGCGATTCTGGCGAGCAAGCGATCGCGTTACGAAGATTTGGTTGCAGCAGGATTCGACGAGGCTGCATTGGCCCAGCGGCTTAAGCGCCAGCATCGATTGATTTGCGCCGCGATAAATGCGGGGCGCATTGATGACTTAAAGCGGATGGGCGATCGGGCCGCCGAAACTGACGACGTCACTGCGGAAATCCCGGCGCCTTTGATCGCCACTGCTGACGACGCACCGGGGACTGAACTTCCTGCGGAAATCGCTGAGGCGGCAGACACACCGGCTGAGCCGGAAATTATTTCGCAGCCAAAAGTGCCGGCGTCGGCTTACACCGTTCACGACGCGCGCCGCCATTCGCCGCTTGGTGAAAAAGCCGCCGCGGAAAGTGGACTGTTGGTGACCATGGTCGGGGAGAAACCTTTTCGATCCGGCGAGTCCGTTACTATGAAAGTCCTGGTGCAGAGGCGAAGCGGGTCGTCCGCCGATGCCGTGGTCCATGCGGCGGTTTCGATCAAGATTTTAGGCACGGCGTTCAGGCCGCAAATGTATTCGGTTACCACCGGACGCGATGGACTGGCCACCGTATCAACACAAATACCTGCGTTTAACTCCGGAAGGGCCGCCGTAATCATCCGCGTCGATGCCGCCGGCGCCTCGTACGAAACGCGCCGTGTGATTCAGCCGGGGACCTAATGGCTGGCGCGGCGCGAGTCTTCTTTAACGTCAAGTCGCAAAGGACAATTTTGCAGATTCAAGTTAACGGCGCCGCGAGGGAAGTCGAGCATGGCCTGCGTGTTTCTGAACTCGTTGAACAACTCAAACTTCGTCGCGAGCAAATAGTGATTGAACTGAACCACGAAGTGTTGCGGCGGGCCGCGTGGGACGAGACCACGCTCAAAAATGACGATCGAGTCGAGATTGTTCACTTTGTGGGCGGCGGCTGCCGCTAACTGAAGTTTGCGACACACTGCGATACAATCTAGCCATGTCAACCGCAGCGCCAGCTCAAGCTGAAGTTTTTCGCATCGGCAATCGCACCTTCAAGTCGCGTTTGATAATCGGCACCGGAAAATATCGCAGCTACGCAGAGATGCAAGCGGCGCATCGAGAGTCCGGCGCTGAGATGGTCACCGTCGCCGTGCGACGCGTGCCACTTGATCGCAGCAGCGAATCGTTTCTCGACCATCTCGACCCAAACCTCGCGATATTGCCGAACACGGCCGGTTGTTACACGGCTGAAGAAGCTGTGCGCACCGCCCGGCTCGCGCGAGAAGCTTTACAGACTGATCTGATAAAGCTGGAGGTGATTGGCGATCAAACAACCTTATTTCCCGATAACGAACAGACGCTGGCAGCTGCGCGCATCCTGGTTAAGGAAGGTTTTGAGGTTCTGCCCTACTTCACTGACGACTTGATCATGGCGAAGAAATTATTGGACGCGGGATGTCCGGCAGTGATGCCGCTGGCCGCGCCGATTGGTTCCGGGCTCGGGGTTCAGAATCCGGCGAACTTGCGAATCATGCGCGAGCAGTTGCCGGACGCCACCATTATCGTTGACGCCGGTGTCGGTACGGCAAGCGATGCAGCCATTGCGATGGAGTTAGGCGCCGATGCAGTTTTGATGAACACCGCCATTGCCGAAGCGCAAGACCCGGCGCGCATGGCAAAGGCGATGAAGTTAGCTATTGAAGCGGGAAGACTGTCGTTTCAGGCGGGCCGCATGGCGAAACGTCTATATGCGACCGCCTCAAGTCCGATCAGCGGCGTCGTGCGGTAACCAACGCAAATAAACCTAAGGGCAGGGAACGGGCGCCGCGCCGGAGTTTTTCGGAGCGGCGCTCGACGTGTTTACCGTCACAACGGTGAAATCAGTTGAATTGTTTCCTCTGTCGGTACAACCGTTCGAATTTCTCACCGCGACTTTTGTTGCGCTCAACGCTGCCGTCGCTGTTCCTTCCGCGCAATTCGCTGTGCCGTAACCGACCAGATCAGCGACCGTGACTGCCGTGGGACATCCCGTCGTCGTTGTTGCGACCGTCGTACCTTGAACCAAGGCGACTTTGCCGTCTGTTGCTGACATGTTAATCGCCGTGTTGGTTACGTCGGCAGTAAATGTAGTGCCCGTTGTCGGACTCGCGGGCGCGAGTTTGATAAGGAAATACTGTCCCGGCACTAAAGTGCCGCTCGTTAAGTCAACCTTGTTGGCTAAAGTGAAGGTGCCGGCACTGGAGGCGTATTGCACCGAATAATTGGTGATAGAGAAATCTATCGTCGTCGTGCCGCGATTGAATAGTTGCACAAAGTCGTTCGCATACGCCGCACCTGAATTGCTGCCGCCGCCATAGGCCTGACTGATGACGAGGTTCGCACTGTCATCGTTGCTGATTGCGGCCTGTCCCTGACCACCAGTGACACTTGCGTTTGTAACGTTCGTCACATTAACGAGAAAAGTCTCGTTGTTCTCGACCAATAAGTCGCCATTCACCGAAACGTCGAAGTTGTAAGTTGAACTGCCTGCAGGAATAGTTTGCGACGTTAGAGTGCGTGCTACGTAGTCGTTGCCAGCCGTGGTTGCCGAACCGTCCTGGGTGGCTATGTCAAAAGTGACGCCGCCGGCAGGCGCGGGTGCGGACAAACTTGCCGTGAATGTGAAGGTGGTCGTCCCAGTGTCACCCTCATTTAATGCGACATCGTTGATCAGGAGATTCGGCAACGGCGCTGAGTCATCGTTTTGAATCGTACCCACTCCCTGTCCGTCGACGAAGTTTGCCCCTACAACGTTAGTGACATTCACGAAGAAAGTTTGATCAGGCTCGACAGCGTCGTCGCCGTTTACGGTTACGTCAAAAGTATAACTGCTGTTGCCGAATGGAATTGTTTGCCCGGTCAGGCTGCGGGCCACGTAATCGTTATCAGCTACAGTTGCGGTGCCGTCAGCGGTAGCAATATCGAACGTGACACCGGAGGCCGGCGCCGGAGCCGACAAACTAACCGTGAAAGTAAATGTCGTCGTGGTGCTGTTGCTGCCTTCATCTAGGGTAACGTCATTAATCGTCAGATTCGGCGCGTTGCAATCGTTCAACGGCGAGGCCGAGTTGCGCGGGGCTGTAGGATTCGTGACGACCGTAAAGTCCGCGGCGTTGTTGTTGGTATCTATGCAACTATTAGTCCGGCGCGCCGACTTCGTCGCGCTCAATGCTGCGGTCGCAGTCGTCTCGGCGCAATTCGCGCTGCCATAACCGATGAAGTCCTCCACCGTTGGTCCAATCGGGCAACCGCTGCCGGTGATTCCAACGGTACCGGCCACCAACGCCACCTTTCCGTCAGTGGCGGACATGTTGACAGTTGTGTCAGTTGCGTCCGCTGCCGGCAACGCCGCTCCGTTTGTCGTGCCCCCGGCGAGTTTGATTAGGAAATACTGGCCTGGGACGATGACGCCAGTGCTCAGCCTCACAGTGTTACTGGTTGAGAATGTTCCGCCGGCGGACGTGTACTGGACCAGATAAGGCGTTACCGCGAAGTTAATAGTCGTTGCGCCTGCATTGAAGAGCTCGACAAAATCGTTTCGGAAAGTTGCGCCGGCATTGTTGCCCCCGCCATAGATTTGCGTAATGCGCAGCAGTCCGGTGTCGTCATTTTGAATCGTTCCCTGGCTTTGTCCGTCGGCAATCGCGGCATTATTTACATTCCGAACGTTCACAAAGAATATTTCATTGGGCTCAGCCAGCATGTCGCCGTTCACTCTGACGTCGAACGTGTAACTCGTTTGGCCGGCCGGAATAGTTTGCGCAGTCAAATCTTTTGCGGTGTAGTCGCTGGACGACAACGCGGTGTTATCTTGCGTCGCAATGTCGAAAGTAACGGCGTTTCCAGATGCCGCCGACAAACTGACTGTGAACGTGAAAGTAGTCGTGCCGCTATCACCTTCGTTGAGGGCCACGTCGTTGATGCTCAACGCAGGCAGCGGCGCTTGCACGCTGGTAGTCGACGTCGCGGTGTTGTTGGCGTTGTTTGCATCCGGTGTTGAAGACGCGACAGTCGCTGTGTTGGTGATCACAGAACCTGCGGCGCCGTTCGCAGTTACGACCAAAGTAATCGTTGCGGATGAACCGCTGCCAAGGGAGCCGAAGGTTACGGTGCGATTATTTCCTGAACCGCCGCAGACGCCGTTATTGGTGGCAGAGCATGAAACAAAGCTAACGGACGCGGGCAAATCGTCCGTTAGCACAACCGACTGAGCTTCCGCTGCACCGTTGTTTGTAATGGTAATCGTGTAAGTGACGTTCCCGCCCGTTGTGATCGGATCCGGCGAATCTGTTTTAGTGATCGACAGGTCTGCCGAGATGAGGTCAAGGCAGCCCGACGAAGAATTTTGCGGCTTGCTGCTCGCGGAATTCAGAATGAAGTCAGTAGCGTTGTTGTTCGTATCGATGCCGTTGCCGAACCCGCGGCCGAGTCTGCGTTCGTAACTTTGCTCGGCATTATTCGAAAGCGGCGCCAGCGGCGTACCTTCTTTATAAGCTGAGCCATTACTCATTCCCACCGCATCGATGATTGAGGTCCCGTTTGACCGAGTAATGGCGATTCCGCCGTCATCCACGATTCCGGTTCCATAGGTTTGGTTGGGCGCGACGGAGCCACTGAAACCGGTATTCGCAACCAGATA
>DATENN010000141.1:0-7985 GCA_035275045.1 Pyrinomonadaceae bacterium | reverse complement strand
GTTGTTGAACCGCTGCCGCCCTTGTCAGACTGTTCTACATTCTTTGCGGTCCACCACACAAAAGCGGCAGTGACCAAACCGCACAGCGCCGGACCAAATCTTGCGGCGAATTCGTTAACTCCAAACACCCGGTAACTTGCCGCGATGAGCCAGTAAAGCAATGGCGGTTTTTCAAACCAGGGCGCCCCACCCAGGGTGGGAGTGATGAAGTCACCTCGCGCGAACATCTCGCGGGCAATTTCGGCGTAGCGGGGTTCATCCGGACCAACGAGTGGAAGCGAACTTAGTCCGAACAGATAGATAGCGGCGATCGCAGCAAAGAGCAGAAACCAGCCGCGCTTTGCAAGCTTCGATATTGGCAAGTATATTCCCAAATCAGTGAGCCACAGCCGCGAGCAGAAAAACGAGATCCGGAATCAGCTTCTGATCAGTGGCTGGATCGCAAGAAACAGATGCGAGAGTATCATCGAACCAGAGCTTCAGTTCAATCCACTTCACCGCTCATTTATCACTGACAACTGATTATGCGCACAGCAGTCATCGGCGTCGGACATCTCGGAACACATCATGCCCGCTTGCATGCGGCCATGTTTGGCGAAGGTCTTTGCAACTTTGTCGCTGTCTGCGACGTCATGGAAAAGCGGGCACGTTCGATCGCCGCTGAGTGGAAAACCGACGCCATCACCGACTGGCGTACATTAATCGGAAAAGCCGATGCCGTAAGTCTGGCCGTGCCTACTGAGTCCCATTGCGAGATCGCCTGTGGCCTGCTAGAAGCCGGCATTCACGTTTTAGTCGAAAAACCGATCGCCGTCAGTCTCGAGGAAGCTGATCGCATGATCGCCGCAGCCAGAAGAGGCAAGGCTGTCTTGCAGGTCGGTCATGGCGAAAGATTTAATCCGGCGCTAGTCGCGTTGCGTCCACACGTACGCAGTCCTGTTTACTTCGAGATCCATCGCGTCGGTCAGTTCACCATGCGATCGCTGGACATCGACGTCGTGCTCGACTTGATGATTCACGATCTCGACATCGTGCAGTGGCTGGTCGGCGAGTCCGTCGAAGTCACCGGCCTTCATGCGGTCGGAATTCCAATTCTTACGGATCGGGTTGATGCGGCAAACGCCCGGCTGGAATTCGCCACCGGCGCTGTTGCCAACATCACGGCGTCTCGGGTCGGCACCGAAAAAATTCGCAAGATGCGTTTCTTCCAACCACACGACTACGTCACCGTTGATTACGTAACGAACTACGCGTCGATCAGCAGTCTCGCCGCCTCGACCGCTGGACCCTGGCCCGGCGTGCAAACGACGGTGCTCGAAACAGAAAAGGTCGAGCCCCTCCGTGCCGAAATAGCCTCGTTTTTGCAAGCAGCGGCTAATGGTTCAGAACCATTGGTTTCCGGGGAGGACGGACGTCGGGCACTGGCGCTCGCGCTAAGAACGCTGGAGCAAATCCATCAGCACACCGTCAATAGCGGAATGAACGCGTTCCTGAAGAAGGCGTAAGAAAGGCTTTTGTTGCCACCGCGTGCCTGTTATATTTCCACACGGTTGGACGATTCGCAGCTGAAGGAATTCTTCAAAATGACGGATGAAGAACGACAACGGGCGATGGATTTTATCGCTGAGCAAACGGCAAAGAATGCGATTGGGATTGAGAAGCTACTAGAATCGCAGCGGACGGCAGAGCATCGAATGGAGCTAACCGAGCGTTTGCTTGAATGCGATCAGTATCGACTTGACCGCGATGAACGAATCCTCAAGTTGATGATCCGGGCCGGACGTCGCGAACGCAGCATTCGAGTTGGCGCGGATGAAAGCCTGGCCATCGCTCTAGCAGACTTGGCAGAAGCGCAAAAACGCACGGAAGCGTCGATAGTTCACACCGACAAGCGACTTGATGCCTTGATAGATATCGTTCGAGACAATAAGAATGGACGTACTTCATGATTTCGTATCCGTTGAAATAATTCCTCTTGCCTTACGGACTCACACCTAATCCGGAAACAAACATCTCGACGCTACTTCGTAGCCGGATCGATGCCGGTGACTTCCCTTCCGCCGTTTACGTAGTCGCGCAAAATGGCCAGATGGTCTTCGGTGACGCTCTTGGAGATGCCGTCCGCGAACCTGAGGAGCACGCGGCCACTCTCGAAACAATCTACGATCTCGCTTCGTTGACCAAGCCGCTGGTCACGGGCATGTTATGCGCGCGGATGCTTGAGCGCCGCGAGATTGCGCTCGACGATCCCATCAAACAATATCTGCCTGAGTTTGATGTGGCCGGCAAGGAAACGATTACTCTCCAACACCTGGTGAGTCACACATCCGGATTTCCCGCTTGGCGTCCTCTTTATCTGCTCGCCGGCGATCCGCGAAACGCAATTAGGGCCATCGCTGATCAGCCGCTGGAACACAAGCCCGGCGAACGCGTCATCTACAGCGACCTGGGATTTATTGTGCTCGGATTCCTGCTGCAACAACTGAGCGGCTTGTCTCTACCAGAACTTGCTCGACGGGAAATCTTCGACCGGTTGGATCTCTCAAGGTCTTTCTTTCTTCCGTCAGCGGCCATGCGCACGGGTGTTGCAGCCTGTGAAACTGGAAACGCGTATGAGCGCGATATGTGTGAACGTGACTTTTCCGGGCATAGTTACACAGGCTGGCGAAGCGGAACTATCTGGGGCGAAGTTCACGACGGGAACGCCAATTTTCTTGGCGGCGCAGCTGGACACGCCGGACTCTTCTCGAATGCCGCCGAGACCCTCGTCCTGGCAAACCAGTTCATCGGCGAACTATCCGCATTACTCTCGTCCGAAACCTGCCAATTATTTCGAGAGAGTTTGACCAACGGCCTCAACGAAGCGCGCTCACTTGCCTGGCAGCTTGCCGCCACTAAAGATTCAACCGCAGGCGAAAGACTGCCGCCCGATGCGTTCGGGCACACGGGTTTCACAGGCACTAGTTGTTGGATCGACGCCTCAAAGGCGCGAACGTTCATTCTGCTGACTAATCGCACGCATGCGCGCCCATTGCCGTTCGCCAATATCAATGCCGTGCGCCGCGAGTTTCACTCTCTTGCCGCCGACGCCCTCGACCGCCAGTGACTTCCGTGATGGACGGCCAACCAACAGAAAAGCAGGTTTCCCAAACTGGAATCCGCGACTTTCTTAGTCTGGAGCGCAACGTTTCTGTAGCGTCAGGGGCGGTTTTCCTGCTTGGGTTTGGCGAAGAGCTCTGGAAGAAATTCTTACCGAAATATCTTGAAGCTCTCGGCGCCAGCATTCCGGTGATTGGCCTGTTCGGAACTGCGGAAGACTTGCTCGACGCGGTTTATCAATATCCGGGTGGGTGGATCGCGGATCGATTCGGCCGGCGGCGGGCGTTTTTTCTTTTTCTTGGGCTCGCCTGCGTTGGCTATCTCGTTTACCTTCTCGGACCTTCGTGGCCGTTCGTCTTTGTGGGGCTGGCGTTTGCGATGGCGTGGCAGAGCATGGCCTCGCCGGCGATCTTCGCTGTGATTGGCGATTCGTTGCCGTCGGAAAAGCGCGCGATGGGATTTTCGATCCAATCAATTCTCAAGCGCGTGCCGATTGTCATCGCGCCTGTTATCGGAGGAGTCGTAATCGCTTCGCGCGGAATCGTCTCAGGGGTCCGATTGGGACTAATTATCACTCTTGTCATTGCATCACTAACCGCGCTCATTCTGAGCTTCATCAACGTTAGCCACGCCGCAAATCAAGCCATCAATATCTTCGGAGTCTGGAGATCCCTTGAGCGCGGGCTCAAGCGATTGCTTATCTCGGACATTTTCATACGCACAAGCGAGAGCATGACGAACGTGCTGATAATTCTGTACGTAACCAACGTAGTGCACATCTCGGTCGCCAGATTCGGGACTCTCCTGGCGATCCTCTTTTCCACCTCACTCCTGGTTTATTTGCCCGCGGCCAAGGCTGCGGATCGTGTGGGAAGGACCCCGTTCATCATCGCGACGTTCTGTGCCTTTGCGCTCTATCCCCTGGCCATCCTCAGCGCGCGCGATTTCACGGGTTTAGTGATCGCGTTCATCATCGGCGGGTTGCGCGAAATTGGTGAACCGGCGAGAAAGGCGATGATCCTCGACTTCGCTCAGCCGGGTCTGCTTGCCCGAAGTGTCGGGCTCTACTATCTGTTACGGAGTCTAGCAATCATACCGGCAGCTGCGATTGGCGGACTGCTCTGGAAGTTGACACCGCAAACTCCGTTCTTCGTCGCCGGGGCATTTGGAGTTGCCGGAACCTTCATTTTCATCGCGAGGGTGGGCAGGCGATCTCAATCAAGCTCTGCAGTGTGATGCTTTTTGCTTTTCACGATTTAGGAGTTCCTGTAACATACAAAGCGCCCGCCCGGCTTTTTATCCTGGAGACTCTATTTCGATGCATCGTTCATTGAGAAAGGCGGCGATCCTGTTGCTCGCCGCAAGTATCGTTGGCACATTTCTGCCTTCCACCCGCGCACACGGTGGTTCGGATGAAGTTGCTGAGTATCTTTCTGCTTTAACCGCGCCACAAAAAGCATTGTTGGATTCGCCTGAACCGACTATGCGGATCGCGCTTTCAACTGATGCGCGGGCGGTGACGATTTCCACCACGGCGCAACTTCTGAATGCTTCCGAACTCAATACTCAGCCGCAACCCCTCGAGACATCGCGGGTACGCATCGAATCCCGGTTGTTGTCGCCAGGTCAGCAGACTAATCAGAATATTGAAGTAGAAGTGGCGCGGTCTCTCTCTCGGGACGATGCTGATCGATTAATTGATTCGGTGCTGCAACTCACCAAAGAGGAAGCGCAGGCCGTGGCCATGACCGGAGGCATGTGGCGTGTAGTCCTGGTTAAGTCGTCCATTGAAGCTGCAGAAGCAGCGGTCGCAGCGCTGGAAGGCGCCGGTTTTGAAGCCACTACTTCGTTCCAGCGACCTGCGATAGACAGCAAGCCGCCGGACACCGTCGCAACGAAAGGCCAAAGCGAACCAAAGGCGCCATCGAATCGATCGGTCAGTCCCGGCAGCATCAGCCGTGTCAGGCTCACGTCACGAGCGGCAGCCGCGAACCGCGAGGTCATCGCATACACGCGAGGGACTTCCTTCATCCGCTCGAGCGCGCCGCTCACATTTGCGTCCAGCGACGAAGCGAACAGCCCGGTTCGTTTTAACGATAAGCCGTTTCGCGGACGCATCGAAGTTTTCGCCAACACGCGCGGCAGCATGACCGTGGTTAACGTGATCGGACTGGAAGACTACGTGCGCGGTGTAGTGCCGAATGAACTGTCGTTCCCCGCCCTGGAAGCTTTGAAAGCCCAGGCCGTGGCCGCCCGCACCTACGCGCTTAAAAACCGAGGTCAATTTGCGCCCGAAGGCTTTGACCTGCTGCCGACCACTCGATCCCAGGTTTATCGCGGACTGACGAGCGAAACACCGCTGACCACGCGCGCAGTCGACGAGACTCGGGGCGTAGTTGCGACTTATCAAGGTGAACCGATCAATGCGCTCTACACCTCGACCTGCGGCGGTCGCACTGAAGACGTCGAGAACATTTTCAACGATGCCACGCCTTATTTGCGCGGCCGCGAATGTGCCGCTGAGGTCAAAGCGCCGTTCGCTCCTTTCCTGATCAAGAGTTCGCGCGACCTCTTCGACATCAAGGACGAGAAGGATTTGATCTATGCGCGCGATGCCGCGCTCCTGCTCATTAGCGGGTTCAATCTGCCGGTTGATCGCGTGTCGAGTTCATGGCTCGGAGCCCACCTCAACGAGTCTGACTCAAAGGATTGGCTCAATGCGACGGCGCGACTCTTCCGCAATCCTTCATTCAAGCCGCCTCACGATCCTGAGAAGCTTCCCGAATTCAGCAGCGGTTTGATCAGTGCGGTTTATGGCGAGAAGCGGGCGGATGTGCTGCTCAACTCAGCCGACATAAGTTACTACCTCAGTTTTCGCGACGCAGACGAAATTCCGTCTGAGAGTCAGGCCGACATTGCGATGCTGGTGCGGGATGGCGCGCTGTCGCTCTATCCTGACGCTACGTTGCGGCCGAAGGAAGCGGTGTCGCGCGGGCGCGCCCTGCACGCGATTGTCAGGATTCTCGAAACCAAAGGCCTGCTGGCGCTGCAGAAAGGAAACACCAAGCCAGCAGCCAACGGTGTGATGGTTTTGCGTTCCAACAAATCCAAAGAGCAGCCGATCGTGGTTAGCCGCGATGCGTTTCTTTTCCGCGAGTTCGGCGAGAGCCTTTATCAAATGAAATCGATGGCCCTGGTCGGCGGAGAACCGGTAACGTTCCATCTCAACGCGAGGGGCGAAGTTGATTACCTCGAAGTGCGACCCGCCAACGATGGCGCCTCGGCGGAACGGTTCTCTCCGTTTACCAACTGGACCACTCAACTCTCGCTCGGTCAGGTCCAGGCTCGCCTTTCCCGCTCAGTACGCGGCGTTGGCGCGATTACCGACCTAAAGGTGGCTCGGCGGGGCTCATCACGACGCGTGATTGATCTCGAAGTAGTCGGAACACAGGGCACCGGTCATGTGCGCGGCGGAAGAATACGCTCGGCACTCGGTCTGCGCGAACAATTGTTTGTGATTGATCGAGTCTACTCAGGCGATCGCGTCGCCGGATTTGTTTTTGTGGGCCGGGGGTGGGGACACGGTGTTGGCATGTGCCAGTACGGCGCTTATGGATTAGCGAAACAGGGACTGACGGTAGACCAAATTTTGAAGACCTATTACACGGGGATTGATTTAACTAAGCTCTACAATTAGGTGGCACGCGTTCTGTGCGGAACACGTGCTACTAACTACGAAGGAGCCACCCGGTGTCACAGCCTCTTCCCCCAAACGATCAACATTTCGTTCCGCCGCCCCCTCCTACCAGCAACTCAATCTATCCGCCGGACGTCCTGGCCCGTCAGGCAGCAATCGTAGCCAGCAACGCGAAGACTGCTCTCATTCTCAGCATTATTGGTTTCTTCTGCGCCGGATTCATTCTTGGGTACCTTGCGTTCCGCAAAGCGAACGAGGCCCTGGAGATCATTCAGATCTACGATGTGGCCCATGATAAGAAGGGCCTCGCGATGACTGCCAAGATCCTCAGCATTGTGGACATCGTCGGTTGGATATTCATGCTCATTCTCCGATTCACTTTGGCTTAATTTTCGGCAATGCGCTTCTCCCGCAATCAAATCATCGGCGCGATTGTTCTGCTGGCGGTAATCTGGCTCGTGATTGCAATTCGGCTTATCATCGCTCGCGGGTGAACAATCCAAACCAGGCAGAAAACTCCGCGCAAGCGCCCCCAATCATCGCGATTGTCGGTCCGACCGCTTCAGGCAAAAGCACGCTTGGAATTGAGTTAGCGTTAAGACTGGGCGGCGAAATCATCAACTGCGATTCGGTACAGGTTTATCGCGACATACAGATTGCGACTGCCAAAGTTCCGCTCGAAGAAAGGCGCGGAGTTCCTCATCACTTAATCGACTTTGTTTCACCTGCAATCAACTTCACCGCTGCCGACTGGGCGCGTGAAGCGGAAAAGACGATCGCCGAGATCGAGGAACGCGGAAACATCGCCATTCTGGTTGGCGGCACCGGGTTTTATCTTCGCGCTTTGCGGCAGCCATTTTTCCCCAGTCCGCCCACCGACGAGCGCCTTCGCGCCCGCCTGACACGCATTCGCGAGAGACATGGCGCCGAGCATCTGCACGCCATCCTGAAGAGATTCGACGAGAGCGAAGCTGCCAATTTCAGTCCTAAAGACTGGCCCAGAGTTCAGCGTGCAATTGAATTCTATCTGCAAACGGGCGAACCGATTTCGGCGCACCGGCCTTTGCGTGAGGCACCGGGGGAACACGCCGGACGGATAAGGGTCTTTGCGCTCAATCCTCCACGTGACGAACTCTACGCGCGAATCAATCGGCGCACGGCAGAGCATTTCGCCAGTGGTTTAGTGGAA
>DATENN010000140.1:0-3606 GCA_035275045.1 Pyrinomonadaceae bacterium | reverse complement strand
TCGCCGCCATCAAACCAAAGGTCGCGACGAGCGACGTGGGTATCGCCAGTGCCGCAATTACTGTTGACCGAAAACTCCACAGGAAAAGAAACACTACAATGGCCGCCAGGATGCTGCCTTCGATTAAGTGCTTTTGAATTGATTCGATCGAGGCTTTGATGAAAATTGATTGATCACCGACGACTTCGGTTTTAAACCCGGGCGGCAAGGTTTTTTGCAGCTCGACCAGTCGTTCCTTAACGGCCTCAGCCACCGCCACCGTGTTTTGTCCTGACTGTTTGGAAACGACGAGCGTCACAGCCGGCTGGCCGTTCAAGCGAGCTTCGGTGCGTGCTTCTTCAGCGCTGTCTTCGGCATAACCGACATCGCTAAGCTTTACCGCGTAATCTCCCCGGCTTCCCACGACAAGATTATTAAAGTCGGCGGGCTCAACGATGCGTCCCATCGTGCGAACCGTCAGTTCGCGCGTACCTTCATCGATCCGGCCACCGGGCACCTCCATGTTTTGTGCCCGAACCGCATCCGCGACCTGTGCGACCGTGACATTGAAGGCGCGCAACTTGTCGGGATCAACCCAAACTTCGATCTCGCGCGTTCGGCCGCCAATGATTTGAACCTGGCCGACGCCGTTGATGGACTCAATCTGTTGTTTGATCTTTTTATCTGCGATGTCCGTAACTTCACGCGCCGAACGCGGCGCCGACACGGCGATGCGCACCACAGGCGCCGCATCGGTATCGAGTTTCTGAACGATCGGCTGTTCGGCGGTTACCGGTAGGTCGTTGACGATCAGATCGATCTTGTTGCGCACTTCCTGCGCAGCGATGTCCGGGTTCTTTTCGAGCAGGAAGGTAATAAAAACCTGCGAAACGCCCTCGACCGAAGTTGAACGCAGTTCGTCGATGCCGCTAACCGTGTTGACTGCACCTTCGACCTTGTCAGTAATTTCCGTTTCGATTTCCTGCGGCGATGCGCCCGGATTGACGACCGTTACCGTAATCGTCGGCAAATCGATCTTCGGAAATAGATCAACGCCCAACGTCTTGTAGGAAAACAGTCCCACGACCGTCAGACTCAGAATCAGCATCGTCGCGAAAACGGGACGACGCACACAGATTTCAGCTAGTTTTTGCATTAGAAACTTGTTTCGAGTTTCGAGTTTCGAGTCTCAGGTGTCGAGTTGTTTTGAGCGACCGCTTTGGCTCAAGAGCAGAACCGAAACCCGAAACTCGAAACACGAAACTCGAAACTCCTATTGTCTTACCGACATGCCATCGCTTAGTTGTTCCACGTTACTGGTCGCGACTTGCTCGTCAGCAGCCACGCCGTTCTTAATCTGGATCAGATCGCCTTCAGTTTGTCCAACCTGGACCACGCGTTCATGGGCCTGCCCGTCCTTGATAACGAACACCCGGCTCACGCCAGATTCCGTGCGCACCGCACGCGCCGGCACTAACACAGCAGGCTGCGCTCGTGACTGCAAAATTCTTACCGTTGCGAATTGCCCGGGCTTCAGCGCTCCGCTGCCGTTTTCTACTTCCGCTTCCACAGTTAATGTTCGCGAAGAAGGAGTAACGTTCGGCGAGACGCGGGCGATGCGGCCGCTAAAGTTTTTGTCCGGCCATGCACTAGTAGTAACCGACACGGATTGACCAACGCTGATCGCCGGGATGGCCTGCTCAGGAATATCGATGCGCAATCGCAACGGATTTATGCGGACGACGGTGGCTACCTTTGAGCTTGGTGAAACATATTCGCCCAAGTCGGCAGTACGCTCAGAAACAAAACCATCGATCGGCGAAAACACGAGCGCGTACGATAAATTTCGCTTCGCAAGGTTCAATTGGCTTTCCGCATTGGCCACGTTCGCGCGCGCTGTCATTACCGCTGCGTAATTCTGACGAGCGGCGGACAGTGCGGCTTCGTAGACTTCCTTTAGCTGGTCCCGCTGTGCTTTTTGTTGATCGAAGGTTGAACGCGAAATGTCGCCGGATTCGATTAGCTTTTCTGAGCGGCGGAGGTTCTTCTCTGCCAGATCAAGCGCGACACGCGCGTTCGCGACTTCCGGAACTTTGGTCACCTCGAATTTTTGCCCCGCTGCAATACCAACTTTTTCTTCCGCCTGCCGTAACGAAGCTTTCATTTGCTCGACCTGGGCTTGCTGCTGCTGCACCCGAAGCCTGGCGTCCACGTCGTCCAACTTCACGATCATTTGACCGCGCTTTACATAGCTGCCCATATCGACGCCAATCGCGACAACCTTGCCGGCGACAGAAGGCGCGACGTCAGTTTGTTCGTCACCGGTCAAACTGCCCGTCGCTTCGAAGTACTGCGGCAGGTCGCGCATGATTGCCGCGGCGGTCGTCACGTCTATGGTGGCCGGCCGCGCCGTCTTCGATTCGTCGGTGCGCACATTTGCTTTAGAACCGCCGCACGCATTAAGTAAGACGATTGCAACAGCGAGCAGCGCGCTTAACGTCAAAATTTTTATTGAGCTGGGAGATAAGACCAATTTAGTTATTCCTCGAATTATGATTTCGACCGACCGTTACGCCGTGAGTTCATTAGCTTTTCTTCGGTTGGTGATTCCGTTCAGCAAAATGTCAGTGAAGTGTTTTGCTGCTTCCTGGTTCGACATTCCAAGCAGTCGGCGTTTCGGATCCCAAAGATTGTTATTCAACGAGTGGTGAATGATCATGCCGACGAATGCGCGCACCACGATCGCTGGATCCATCTTTACCATGGCGCCGTCGCGCTGCCTGTCCGCCACGTACTTACCTAAAAGCTCGTACACGCGGCGCACAAACTTTTCGAAAAACATTTGCGCGAGTTCATGGCCTTCCAGCGCCGAATACAAGAGCAGGCGCTGAAATTCCGGATCGCATTCATGATGGTCGAGGGCACCCAACGCCAACCGCTCGAACACCGCCTGGTCATCTTTTTCGAGCAAGGCTTCGGCTACCAGGGCCTCGGGATTCATCGAATCGCCCGAACACGCCTTGTGATCGAGAATCGCCGAGTACAGCTCTTCTTTCGTGGCGAAGTGACGAAACACCATCGCTTCGGAAACTCCCGCCGCGTGCGCGATTTCCTTAGTGGTGGTGCCCACGAAACCCCTTTGAGAAAACAGAGTCACCGCGACACGCAGAATTTGAAGACGGCGGTCCTCGGCGCTCATGCGTAAACCATTTGACGCCGCTGCGCCTTTTACCGCCATATGCTTGCTCAAAAGCGAAGTTTCTCGACTAACGTCCGTAAAGTAAGTACTTACTTACCATCGCTTGGGGAGGCTGTCAAGCGAGGACAAGAAAATCGTTTTAGCGGCAGGGCGATGCGGGTTTACGACGCTGAAAAAGGCGTGCGGACGTTGTATCGTTCCCGACTTGCGCGTATTCCCAGTCGTACCCTTTCGCAACAAGAATACATTGGCCGCTGGTTGGATTCCCTTTTCGAAACGCAAAATGGCTTACGAGCAATAGGGCACGTTGTTTGCTCAATGTTTTGCGATCACACAAAGAAATTTTGTGCTCCAGATGCGGGCACTGTAAGCAGCAATCGCAATAACTAATTGAAGGAGAACCGAAAGCATGTCGCAAAATATATCCA
>DATENN010000139.1:0-3661 GCA_035275045.1 Pyrinomonadaceae bacterium | reverse complement strand
GATCGATCTCCGTTTCCCGCGATGCGCGGCGCAACACCGCATTAATCAGCGCACCTGCCGACCGCAGTCTTGCATGGTGCGCAAGGTTAACGCTGTCGTTGACTATTGCTGACGGCGGAACGCGCGTGAGAAATCGAAGTTGATAGAGACCCAGCCTCAAGATCAAACGAACTTCGACATCCAACGAACTTGTCGACCGTTTCAGAAAATGATCCGCCAGACGGTCCAGCCATGACTGACGCCGTAACACGCCCATGACCAGCTCGTGGCATAAGGACCGATCACGCGCGTCTAAATCATTTTCTTTTTCAGCAAGAAGGATCGAAGAGTACGCGCCGTCCTCAACGCGTCGCAGGATTCCAAACGCGGCCAGACGGGCAGGAGAGATACGACTAGTCACCAAAACGATCGCCAACTTTCAAATGCGTACCGTTGAGGAAGTCCCTCGCTGACATGCGTCGCTTGCCTTCCAATTGGAGTTCATGGATGCGCAACAGGCTGCTATCACCGCAGGCGATCGTGATTGCGTCGCCGTGCGCGGTTAGAACCTCACCAGGAGATGGCGAATTCTCAGTCGCTTCAACCGTTGTGTCCCACAATATCAAACGCTGATTCTTCCAACTGGTGTAGGCGTTGGGCCACGGTTGCAGGCCACGCACACGGCGCTCAATCGCAACTGCGCTGTTGGCCCAATCGACGTGGCCGTCACGTTTAACCAAAAGCGGCGCAAACGTGGCGCGGCTTTCGTCCTGTTTAAGTGGTGTTAGTTCGGAAAGCCGGCCCAGCGTTTCGCTTAGCAATTGTGCTCCGGTTTCCGACAATCGCTGCATCAGCTCGGTTGCGGTTTCGCGCTCGCGAATTTCCGTTTCTTGCTGTAATAAGATTGGACCGGAGTCGAGTTGTTCTTCGACGAACATAGTTGTCACGCCAGTCTTCTGCTCGCCGTTGATTATGGCCCAATTGACGGGCGCCGCGCCGCGATAGCTCGGCAGCAACGAAAAGTGGACATTGATGCAGCCCATGGCCGGCGCGTTTAGATACTCTGCCGGAAGAATGCGACCGTAAGCGACTACAACGGCGAGGTCCGCTTGATAAGCAGCGAACAATTCTTTCGCCTCATCAGTTTTGATCCTCGCTGGTTGTTCCACGCGCAGGGCATGTTGAAGCGCAAAGGTCTTCACCGGTGGCGCATGCATTTTATCGCCGCGACCTGCCGGCCGATCCGGCTGCGTCCACACCGCGACGACCTCATGTCCATCCCTCAACAACTGCTGCAAGCATGGAACAGCCGATTGAGGTGTGCCCATAAAAACAATGCGCATAGCCTTACAGAAAGCGGGGGCAGGCCCCCTCCCTACCTTTGAGACAACCTTAGTTGCTCCCGGCGTATCAACCTTAACAGCCATCCGATCAGGAAATCCTGAAGACGATAATAACCTCAAGGTTAGGAAGGACGATCTGCCCCCGCTCTTAATTTTCAAAGCCTAACTAAATCGCCGTTCCGGCTTCGGCGCGGCGGCTTTCGGTGGCACCTACTTTTTCAGCAGACACCTTTGCCTGCATAAACAACAACAGATAATCGCGGCCGCCGGCCTTCGAATCGGTACCGGACATATTGAATCCACCAAAAGGATGGACCCCGACTAATGCTCCGGTGCACTTCCGATTCAAATAAAGATTACCAACGTGAAATTCCTGGCGCGCGCGCTCCAGTTTTTGTTCATCGCTGCTGTAGACCGCGCCCGTCAAACCAAATTGCGTGTCATTCGCGATCTTGAGCGCGTCGTCGTAATTTTCCGCCTTGATCACCGCCAGCACCGGACCGAAAATTTCTTCCTGTTCGATCGTTGCGCCCGCTTTAACATCGGCAATCACTGTCGGCTCGATAAAAAATCCCTGCTCGCCATCCGAACCGCCACCGGCAATTACGCGCCCGCCCTCGCGCTTACCTTTTTCAATGTAGTCGTTAATAGTCTTGAACGCTTTTTCGTTAATTACAGCGCTCATGTTGATATTTGCCTCGCCCGGCGAACCCACTTTTATTTTCTCGGTCCGTTCAACAATCTTTTCGAGCATCTGATCGTACACGCTCGCGTCGATGATAGCGCGCGAACAAGCCGAACACTTCTGTCCCTGGAAACCAAAAGCCGATTGCACGACACCCGTTGCTGCTTCGTCGAGGTTCGCATCGCCGGCAACGATGATTGCGTCCTTGCCGCCCATTTCAGCAACCACGCGTTTGATCCAGATTTGGCCCTCATGGACCTTGGCAGCGCGCTCATTTATGCGCAGCCCAACTTCTTTAGAACCGGTGAAGGCGATGAAACGAGTCTTCGGGTGGTCGACGATGACGTCGCCGACTTCCGCCCCGGATCCGGTCATGAAATTCACCACGCCTGCAGGCAGCCCGGCCTCTTCGAGTATTTCAAAAAACTTGTAGGCGATGGTCGGCGCGTCGGAAGACGGCTTGAGCACGACGGTGTTGCCGGTGACAAACGCCGCGCTGGTCATACCTGCCATGATGGCTAACGGAAAATTCCACGGTGGAATTACCGCACCTACACCTAGCGGGATGTACGTCAAGTGATTCTCTTCGCCTTGGACTTTTACCAATGGCTGATTGCCTGAATAACGCAACAGCTCGCGCGCATAGAACTCGCAAAAATCAATGGCTTCGGCTGTGTCTCCATCCGCTTCGGGCCAGGTCTTCGCGACTTCGTGAATCATCCACGCGGACAATTCGTGCTTGCGATCGCGAATAAGCGAAGCGACGCGAAACAAAAAGTCTGCGCGCTCCTGTGCACTGGTGTGTCGCCAACTTTGAAAAGCTTTGAATGCTGATTCAACCGCCTGATTTGCGAGCTCTTTCGTGGCTTTTTGGAAGCGACCGACGATCTGCGTGCGGTTGGCCGGATTGATACTGTCGAGTTTCGCATCAGTCGTGATGCGCTCGCCGCCGATTACGAGTGGATACTCACGCCCAAGTTCATTTTTGACTTTTTCCAAAGCCGCGCGCATGGCGCTGGCGTTTTCTTCTTTTGTGAAATCAGTAAAGGGTTCATTGCGAAATTCATTCGACATCGTTAGCTCCCGCAGTTTTTGAATCTAATCGATTTTAATGGTAGCACCGGGGCGACAGTATGCAGAAGGCAGTGGCTTTGCCCTTCGCCCTTTGCTCTTCGCCCTTTGCCTCGTACCTTCACTTCCACTTGCCGGCGTTCTTCAACTTTTTGATTTTTCTCTTGACGAGTTCACGCTTGATCGGACTCATCTTGTCCAGAAAAACAATGCCATCGCAATGGTCGGTCTCGTGCAGCATGCAGCGCGCCGTAAGTTCATTCCCGTCAACTTCAAATTCATTTCCGTTGATGTCGTGCGCGCGCACAATCGCTCGTAAACTTCGCTCGACCGGAGTGAAAATGCCCGGAAACGACAGGCACCCTTCTTCACCATTCTGGTTGCCTTCCACGTTAAGCACTTCCGGATTGATCATCACGATGCGTTGATCTGGATCCTTTCCACCTGAACAATCCATCACGAATAAACGTTTGGCTACCCCGACTTGTACAGCCGCCAATCCAACACCCGGCGCCGCGTACATAGTTTCAAACATGTCGCTGACCAATGTTTTCAATTCGTTGTTAAATTCCGTGACCGGATC
>DATENN010000138.1:0-3402 GCA_035275045.1 Pyrinomonadaceae bacterium | reverse complement strand
GAACTTCAGCACATACACCAGACACTTGGCCCGCGCGGACGCGTGTTCATCTTTGTGCCCGCGCTCCAGTGGCTTCTCGGTAGTTTCGACAAACAAATAGGACACCACCGGCGTTACACGAAATCAGAACTGGAACAAAAGTGTAAAAGCGCTGGATTTCAGATTCTGAAATCCGGCTACTTTGATCTGCCGGGAGTTGTGCCGTGGTGGATCAAATATTGTGTGTTGCGATCAACCACGATGGAAGCCGGTGCGGTGCGCATCTATGATCGCTACTTCGTACCTGTCATTCGACGCGCCGAGTCGGTGGCTCGGCCGCCGCTGGGTAAAAACGTTTTCGTGATCGCAGAAAAGGTAGATGTCTAACGTACATCCCGAAAAGCACTTTCGTTTGAGTCGTGAGCAACGGCTACTCCTTCTGCTAATTCTGTCGGTTGCGTTTGGGGTGAGGCTATGGGCCGTGCTCTTTGTGCCGGCTGATGTAGTGGCTGATGCCTCTGATTATCATCGTTTGGCTACGGATCTGGCTCGGGGGTCGGGATACGTAAATTCAGATGGAATCGCAACGGCGTGGCGACCGCCAGGTTATCCGGTTTTCCTCGCAGCCATCTACGTCATTACCGGACCTAGTGTCCGCGCAGCAACGGTCGTTCAGGCGCTGCTTGGTGCGGGCACTGTGCTGCTAATCGCCTGGCTGGGTTCACTCTTCGTCAATCGTGGTGTGGGATTAATAGCTGGCGCCATTGCCGCCGTTTACCCCGCATTCTTTTGGTTGCCGCGCGTGCTTCTATCTGAAAACGTTGCGCTGTTTTTGATAGTGGCAGCGCTGATCGCTGCGACGTTCTTGTTGCGTTCAGGCAAAGGCGTTTACGCAATTGCGCTTGGGTTGGCTTTAGGATTCGCCACTCTGGTGCGCGGCGCCACTCTTCCGGTTGCAATGATGTTGTTGGCGGGCGTGGCTGTCAGCGCATGGCGCCGCAAGAAACTGCGCGCACTCGGTGGGTCGGCATTGCTTGCCGGCGTGGCGTTCGTGATAACTCTACTACCGTGGGCCGTGCGTAACTACGTCGTGTTCAATCGGGTGGTGTTGACGACGCAGGAAGGGTTTGGTTTGTACGCTTCTTACTGGCCGCCCGAAATAAACGGGAAACGAATCTGGGGAAACTTGCCCGGCGACGAGGATCCCGTAGTGCATGCTGCATCACAGCGTGGCAATGAGGTTGCGGCATCAGACTACTTCACGGCCGAAACGCGGCGGCGGCTTACACAAGATCCAATGCGGGCCGTTCGAGTGCTTCCCGAAAAGATGATTTCGTTAGCCGCACCTTTCGATTGGGAATGGTTTCCACATGCCGCCGGTGCATCGCGCAGTTTCAACCTGGGTTATGTACTCCTATTGCCATTCGTACTAGCGGGCGCATGGTTGTGGTGGCGTCGTCGAGTCGCCGACCAATGGGTGCTTTGGATTGTTCCTGTATCCGTACTTCTTCAATCCGCGATATTTTACGGTTCGCCGAGATTTAGATTGCCTGCTGAACCGATCGCCATCATCCTCGCCGCGCTCACTGTTTCAGTCATCTACAATTTCCTGAAGACGCGTCCGACATCGCAGTGAAGCGCAGTCTCTTTCCGAATATTACAAAATCATTGTCCCGCGGCGGCCCGTATGTTATATGCGTTACCGCAAATTCAAATTTAGGCGAATCTTGTCAGTCACCGGCGTCGGTTAATCCCGCAGCTAGACCTCCTCTATGCCACGCCCAGCTACGCGGTTTGCAAAATCATTTAACGGAAACGCAAGGAGGAAATTGGAAATGAACACAAGTCGCAGAAGGAATAACTATGTCTTCAGGCTGCTGCCCTTTGTAGCCTTGGTCGGAGCACTCGCGGTAGCAATGTTTGGTGCGCCCTCAACATCGGCGAACCATCCGGTGTTAGTAGAGGGAAACTGCGATAGCCCAGTCCCAGGCACAACGATCGTCGATACAGGCACGTGCGGAGACTACGATGGTGACGGCCGCATTGGTACCGCCGAAGATACCGATGGCGCTGATCGCATATTCGGTACTCTCGCCGCCGCATTGGGTCCCGGCACTGGAGCCGCGGCTGGTACAGGCGCGAATCAAAATGGCCGGATCATCATTGTTAAGTCAGGTAGGTTTACTGAGTTTGGACTCGATCCAAGCACGAATTCAATGCTGCACATCAATTCCAGCGCACACGTTCAGATCGAGGCCGCGCCTGGTGTCGAAGCTAATATTGACGCCGTATTGCAGGGCGACCCGGCCGGCGGCAACAACTCACGCCAGGAAGCGATCGGCATCTTAATTAGCCTTACACCGAACGCCAGCGTCACCTTACGAAACTTAACCATCCGCAACTTTGCGATTGGGGTCCGACAACAAGGCTTCGGCCGACTGCTCGTGGAAAACTGCCGCGTCGATAATAACCGCGACTTCGGTCTCCAAATTCTTAACTCGTCGTACCTCATGCTGGACCAAAGCCAGGTTACGGGCACCGGTCGACGCGTGGGGACGGCCAACAATACGACTAACTTTGGTCATGGTATTCAGTTGGCCGATGGGGCTGGGGCCCTCGCGACTAATTCACTCATCTTCAACAGCCTCCGAGCCGGGATTCAGCACTTGTCCCCGAGTAACCTGGGTACATTTCACCTGGTAATGACCGCCAACGACGGCGGCGACATTGTCGGGCCAGGCCCAGTTGTCAAAGCAAACTTCTAACAGGCTCACCGCCTCTGTTCTGAAGTGCATCAACCAGAAGTCGCCTTCCTTTCAAAGGAGGGCGACTTTTTATGATCGGTGTGCTTTTCTCAAAACAACACGTCCCTGCTACGATAGTCCCTCCGATTTTTAGCGCGCGCTCAATCTATGGCCAGACCTCTCGTAAGCATTATCGTCCCCACTTTCAACCGACGTAATTGGATCGGTGAGTGTCTTGATTCAATCACGGCGCAAACCTATACCAATCACGAGACGATTGTTATCGACGATTGTTCGACCGACGGCACCGCCGATTGGTTGGCATCCCAGCCGCAATATCAGTTCGCACAAGTCCACGTTCAACCAAAAAATGGCGGAGCTTCAATCGCGCGCAATGATGGGATAAGAATGGCGCGAGGTGAGCTTATTGTTTTCATCGATAGTGATGATGCGCTGGCGCCAACTCATCTCGAACGCGCAATCGAAATTTTTGAGAAGCACCCTAATATTGGTTTGTTCTGTTGCGATTCAACAATTATCGGCCCTGACAGCGAAGTTCTTTTTGAGGGACGAACCTGGCACGAAATTCAGCACGAGCTAACCGGCCGTCCGGTTCATAGCGGCGCGCGCACGGTGCACGACCTGTTTCAGTTCTCCCACGTTTTTCCCGGGTTCACTT
>DATENN010000137.1:0-10889 GCA_035275045.1 Pyrinomonadaceae bacterium | reverse complement strand
TTACACGGCGGGTATGGCGACTTACACGGGTGGGATCGGACACTTACACGGTCAGGATGATGGCTTACACGACCGCGGACCGACACTTACACGGTCAGGATGAACGTTTACACGCTGGGTATGGCGACTTACACGCTGGGTATGGCAACTTACACGGCGGGTATGGCGACTTACACGGCGGGTATGGCGACTTACACGACTGGGATCGGCGATTTACACGCCGGGTATGGCGACTTACACGCCGGGTATGGCGACTTACACGACCGGGGATTGAGGTTTACACGCTGAGGACTTTCCTGCCGTCTCTAACTTCACGGCTCACGCAGCCGGAACCTCGCTTCAAAGTCGGCGGATGCAGCGTCCAAGTTTCTGCACCATTCAGGCCCTTTAGTGATTCGTAGAAGAATCCAAAATTTTCAATAAGCCGCCACATTTGCTGCTCTCGGATTCAAGGCTAACTCCTGTATTCTCACCAATTTTGGTGCGGCCACGCCTGGTCACTTTAGGGGCACGATGATTGCACACTCGACGGACACGTTCGTACGCCTTTCAGCGTAAGTTAAGAAACAAGATTCAGAATCTTGAACTTCTCGTGCGTGCAGAAATTCGAAGTCACGCCCGAGAATCTCAATCCATTTACTAAGGAGCCTCCTATGAAGAGATTTATCTTTGCGGCGTTGACAGCCCTGCTGTTGGCGTCGGCCGTGTTAGCCCAAAGTACTTCCGGGGTAACAGGCGTAGTGACGGACGCTTCGGGTGCGGTTGTCGCCGGAGTGGACGTCAAGCTGACGGATACCAAGACAGGAACAGAACAGACAACTACGACCGATAGCGAGGGCACTTACAAGTTTGCCAAAGTCGCACCGGGTGGTGGCTACACGCTCACCTTCTCGGCCACTGGCTTTCAGACTTTAATCCTCAAAGACGTCACCCTCGGCGTGTCAAACACTGAGACCTATAACGCTCAGATGACCGTCGGCCAGGTGAGCAGCACGGTGGAAGTCGTGGCCGAAGGCGGCGCGACCTTAAATACTACTGATGCGAGTATCGGAAACGTCATCGACGAAAGACGGCTGAAGGAACTTCCGATTCAGATTCGTAATTCGCCGGCGGCTTTGATCAGCTTGCAGCCGGGCGTCGTCGGCAACAACGTCGGCGCGACCGGAACGAACCGCATCGGATCAGTGACCGGCGCCCGTACCGACCAGGGCAACATCACCATTGACGGTATCGATGCCAACGACCAAGCAACTGGACAGTTTGCGGCGACCGTTGGTAACGCCCCGATCGACGCGGTGCAGGAGTTCCGCGCAGTTTCAACCAACCCGGGCGCCGATGAAGGCCGAAGCAGTGGCGGCCAGGTGTCGTTGGTTACCAAGAGCGGCAGCAATGATTTCCACGGTAACGTCCGTGAATACAATCGTACCGCTTTCACCGCAGCCAACAGCTTCTTTAACAATCGCGCCGGCGTCGCCCGTCCGCAATTGACTCGTAATCAATTCGGCGGCAGCCTCGGCGGTCCGATCGTCAAGGACGCTTTGTTCTTCTTCTTCGACTATGAAGGACGTCGGGATGCACAGGGTGTTTCTTATACCCGCATCGTGCCACTCGACCACTTCCGCAATGGCAGCCTGGGATTCCTTAACAACACGGCCGGATGCGCCACTAACGCCCGCTTGAACACGGCGCCGCAGTGCATCACCATCCTGACGCCGGCCCAGGTCACCGCACTCGATCCGAAACACGTCGGTCCGGATGCGGCCCTGCTTTCCTTCATTCAGTCTCGTTACCCTGCGGCCAACAACCTGAACGCGGGCGACGGTATCAACACGGGCGGCTTTACTTTCAACGCGCCCTCGAAGAGAAAAGACAACACCGTCACCAATCGTATCGACTGGAACGCGACCAGCAAGCAACAGGTCTTCGGACGCTGGAACATTGCTCGCCGTATTCAAACCGACACGATTAACTCAGTCGCAGCGCAGTTCCCCGGCGATCCGGAAACATCCCAGATCATCGTTCGGGACTATGCGTGGGTAGTTGGTCACACCTGGACCATCACGCCGAACATCGTCAACCAGGCAACTGCCGGAACTTCGCGTTCAGGCCTGTTGTTCCCGACGGACTTTGAACCGTCCTTCCCGACGATTTTCACCTTCGGCGCGGGCCTCTCGGCTCCTTACGCTAATTTCAGCGATCAGGACCGTTTCGTTAAGGTCCCAACCTATCGTGACGATCTGACGATCGTTCGCGGTGCGCATGAATTGGGATTTGGTGGTTCGTTCAAACCAATCGTTTCGAAATCGGGTCTAGTAAACGACTTCAATTTCGCAACGGTCGGACTCGGTGGTCTGCTCTCAGGCCTCGACGCGTCTGTCCGTCCCGCCACAATCGGCAGCGGCACCACGCGCAGCGGTAACTACGATTCAGCGTTTGCGTTCCTGCTGGGACGTTATGCGCAGGTGCAATCGCAGTGGAACTACAACACCAGCGGTACTGCATTTCCTTTGGGAACCGGCAAGCACCGCGACTATCGCTATAACGAACTGGAACTCTACGCACAGGACACCTGGAAAATGCGGAACGACCTGACCTTCAACTTCGGCGTTCGCTGGCACCTTTATCCAGCACCGTACGAGAAGAATGGTTTCCAGGCCGCTCAGGACGTCGATATGCGTCAGTTGTTCGACCTGCGGCAGAGAAATAACGCACTTGGTATTAGTGGTGAGACCGCTGAGCCCTGGCTGCGTTATGACCTCGTCGGAAAAGGCAACGGCGCACGCGATCTCTATGAAACGCAGTTTAAGAATTTCGCGCCGCGTTTCAGCTTCGCGTATAACCCGTCCTTCAAGGATGGACTCCTGGGTTCGCTGTTTGGCGATCGCAAGACTTCAATCCGTGGCGGCGGCGCCATGGTCTACGATCGACCCAGCGGCGGCATCACCTTCATTCAGGACCAGGTTTCCTACCTGTTCGACAACTCTGTAACCACCCAGTACGGTGGTGCTTCGACTGTCGCTGGCGCGCTGATCAACGATCCGCGTTTCACAGGCATCGGAGCCCTGCCGGTCAACAACGTGCCACCAGTGATTACTCGTCCGTTCACGCCTTTTGTGGATGCGGGTTTCCCGTTTGGTTTGGCAACGGGTGAGTTCAACTACGCAGTGGATCAGAAGTTCAAAATCCCGTACTCGATCCAGTACAGCCTCGGATTTCAACGCGAGCTGCCCGGTAACTTCATCATGGAAGCTTCGTACGTCGGACGCCAGGGACGACAACTGTTCTCCCAGGCTGACGTCGCACAAGTATTGAACTTCCGCGATCCAGTGTCCGGCCAGTATCTGTTTGACGCGCTTAATGCGGTTCAAGCTCAGATCGCGGCGGGCGTGGCTGGCAGTGCGGTAACGAACCAACCGTGGTTCGAAAACCAAATGAACGCAGCGGCATTGGCAAATTACGGTTTGCCGTGCAGCCCGGCTTTAACCGGAACGACGTCCTGCACGCGTTACGTGGCCACCAACGGCACTAACCGTCAGTTCGCGCTTCGCGGCGACACGTCCGACCTGCTCCAACGGTTGTACGCGCTCGCGCTGCTCAATCCGAACGTCGGCATGAGCGCCCAATTTGGTACGAACCTTTACATCTCAAACCAGGGAGCTTCGAGCTACAACGGCATGCTCTTGAGCTTGCGCAAACGTTTCTCGCAAGGTCTCCAGTTTGACTTTAACTACACGTGGTCACACTCAATCGATAACGGATCAAGCGTTGCCAACACAGTAACCGGCGGCTTGGTCTGCGACCTTACCAACCTGCGCGTCTGCCGCGGTGATTCTGACTTCGATGTACGGCATCTAGTAAATGCGAACTTCATTTACGAACTGCCGTTCGGTCGCGGAAAGATGTTCGGTAGCAGCGCTCCTGGCTGGGTGGATCACATTATCGGTGGTTGGGAAGTTTCCGGTATTTTCGCAGCCCGTTCGGGCCTCGCATTTACCACCACGACTACCGCCTTCCCGCGCGGCTTTAACTTCAACAGCCCGGCGGCGTTGGTCGGCAGCCTGGAACCAACCGCGTTCCTGCACAACGACACGAGCAACAATACGATTCAATATTGGAACGATGCCACAGCGGCACTTGCGACCCTCCGTTTCCCGCATCACGGCGAAATCGGCAACCGCAATGTTCTGCGCGGACCTGGCTTCTGGAACCTCGACACGGCCGTCTTGAAGAACATCAAGATGCCGTGGGAAGGCCAAAGAATTCAGCTTCGCTGGGAGTCGTACAATGCTCTTAACCACAACAGCTTCGGCTTGCCAAACGCCAGCTTCACTTCCGCTTCGTTTGGTCAGATAACTACGTCTTCGAGCACGCCTCGCGAAATGCAATTCGCGATTCGCTACGAATTCTAGTTAGTGCCGCAGTTCGGTTAACCAGGGCTCCCGTGAAACATCGGGGGCCCTTTTTTTCGCAACTCTTTCAGACACTTTCAGCCGTTCGGGCACGAGAGTAGAATAATGCGCAAACCTTGGCGCTGAATGAAACGGGAGTTCATATGAGTGTTGGGCCCGCACATCGCTTCAAATTCTTTTCCCTGCTAACTCTGCTGCTGTTATTTTTTGCCGCGCCGGCGTCGCTTGTGCGCGCGCAATCCGGCACCTTCGCGATTTGGGGCGAGATCAAGATCAACGGCGACCCCAGCGATCCGAACGTTCCGGCCTCTGTCGACGTGATTCTGGTGAAGATTGGGACAGGCGAAATAGCCCGCCAGGGCACTTCAAATCGTGGGCGCTACCGGTTTACCAACTTGTCCGAGGGTGAATACGAGATTGTCGTTGAAGCGAACGCTCGTGAAATCACGCGTGCGCGCCTGCAAATTTTTGAAAGAACGCCGGCGCCCTTCTACGGTTTCCGGCAGGACTTTGAATTCGAGTGGAAGTCCAACGCCGGTCCAAGTCCAAAGAACGATGTCATCTCGGCGGCCGATGTTTATCAACGCTCGCCGGCAAACCAAGCAGTTTTTCATAAGGCCCAAGCTGCCGTAACTAAAAAGGATTATGACGGAAGCATTACTCTGCTGCGCCAGATCCTTGACAACGACCCCAAGGATTTTCAGGTGTGGCGCTTGCTCGGCACGATTTATCAGGTGCAACGGAAGAACGATGATGCGGAACGGGCGTATTTGCAGGCGATACAAGCCAAACCGGACTTCGCACTGGCGCTACTTGATCTGGGCACATTGCGCGCATCGTTAAAACATTACGATCAGGCAATCGCACCACTGCTTCGCGCGGTGGAAATTCAGCCCGAGTCAGCAGAAGCAAACCTGTACGTCGGCGAAGTTTATTTGCAACTCAAACAAGGTTCGAAGGCCGTCCCTTATCTAACTGAGGCAGCGAAACTCGGTCGCATCGAAGGATATTTGCGTTTGGGTTGGCTGTACGATGCCGCCGGCATAAAGGACAAAGCTGCAGCGGAATATGAAGAGTTGCTGAAAAAGAATCCGGAATACGCAGATCGCAAAAAGCTTGAGGAGTACATCAGCGCAAACAAAGTCAAGAAACCAACGGAGTAATTTTTGACCGTGGTTTCACGGTCAATAACAATTCGTCGGATACAAAACAAGCAGGTCCTCAATTGAATCTCTCTCCATGGGCCAGAAACTGGCCCGCACTAAGACTAGTCCAATTTTTAATATCAAAGGAGCCCTCTCAACGTGACAACGAACTTACTCTTCGCGCGAACAGCAACATTTCTAAAAATGGTTTTGATATTTGCCGCGCTGGCCGTTCTATTCGGCAGCGGCGTGATCGCATCGGCAGACAAGATGACGCCGGATGAAGTCATCGCGAAACATTTGGCTGCAATTGGGCCGGCGGAAACGCTGGCCGGTGTGAAGACGCGGCTGGTGAGTGGCAATGTAAACGCGCGGTTTCGCCTGACTAATACGCGCGTCGAAGTTTCCGGCCCAGCGGTGCTCGCCTCCGATGGCAACAAGGTCGTGCTCGGTATGGGGTTCAATGCGAACAACTACCCTTTTGAAAAAGCGGCTTTTGACGGCGAGAAAGTTACGGTGGGAATTCTGCCGAGCGGCGGACGCTCGCGGCTGGCGGATTTTCTAATTGCGCAGGAACTGGTCATGAAGCATGGCTTGCTTGGCGGCGAATTGTCTTCGGCGTGGCCGCTGTACAACCCGATCGCCAAGGACGTGAAGCTCACTTATGCCGGCACTGACAAAATAAATGGGCGTCAGGTCCACAAGCTAAAATACACGCCCAAGAACGCCGGTAACCTGCAAACCACTCTTTATTTCGACGCCGAAACTTTTCAGCACGTTCGCAGTCAATACGAATACGCGATTCCGGCGCGGCAAGGTTCAGATCCAACTCTTTCTGCGGCCCAGCGCGAGAGTCGTTTCAAATTGATCGAGGAGTTTTCGGATTTTAAACCGGTTGATAAGCTGACCCTGCCGCACAAGTATCATTTGGAATTGATCCTGGAAACGCAGGATCGGACGCAGACGATGGAATACGATATTGACTTTGCTGATTACTCATTCAATCAGGTAATCGCGCCGACTGAATTCAATGTTAGTAAAAACGGCTAAGCGACTTACTTTAGCGCTGCGGCTTGTGGGCTAAGCGTCAACAAGTGCCAGCGCTGAAAAGTATTTATTGGTTCGTTAGGCAACAGCCGCACATAAGCAGTTTGCAGGTAAAGCCGATCCGGGTTGGTCCATTCAAGCCGCACAATCGGGTTGAATGAAGCAGGCACGGCTGCTTGTTGCGGTGCGGCTGTTTCCGTCTTACCGTTGTTATTCTCTTCCTTTTTGTTCGCGCTCGTCTTTGCCTCGAACGCCCTCGACGCCACAATCAACGAATCGCGCAGCCGAATACGCGCCTGGGTAGGTTTATTGGTGGCGGCGTCATAAATCATCACATTCTCGTCGGCAGCGGTGGCCACTTTTGAAGAGTCCGGCGACCACGCCGGCAATGCGTCGCAAAGATCATCGTCCAGCAGTCGCTCACTGCCATCAAGATTCACAATCCGGGGCCGCCCGGCGGGAAGTTTGTATTCCCTCTCGCGCGCATCCCATTCGCTCTCGCGACAGGCAACCGCGACGAGCGCATGATTGTCGGGAGCCCACGCAGAAAAGAAATAAATCAGACCTTCCCGCGTCGTCAGTGGTTTCAAATCATAACCATCACGATTGCAAATGTAGATTTGTTCCGTGCTGAACATCGCCACCGCGGGGAATGCCGGCGCGATCGACGGCAAGGGCGAGGGCTCGAGACTCTCAGGCAGCGGAGCGCCCGGCGGCGTCGGGGTCGGCGTGGGCTTTACTCCTTTATGCGCGATGAAGGTTATGTAATTTCCGTCGGGAGACCAGGCGACCGTCTCCGGAAACACACACGAAAGGTCAGGTGGCGTCAGGTTGCGCAGAAAATTTCCATCGGCCGAGTAGATGTCGATATGAAAAACCTGGCTGGGCTCCTGCTCGGTGCCATACAACACCAGCGCCCGCAAACCATCTGGTGATCGCACTGTCCGCAACAGCGCGTCATCCTGTCGCCGCGTGCTGAAATCAATTTGGATTGCCTCTATCTTGTCGCCTTCATCGTCGTTTTTTACCGCGTCCGGCGCGGCCAGGTCCGCCTCGAAACGATAAGCGAGTCGCGCTGAGGGTACGTCGCGCAGCAACAGCGGGCGCACGTCACGCCGGCTCGTAATCGAGGCACAACCAGCTAAATATGTAAGCGCAGACAGGGTGGCGATTAGCAGTACTCGACGTGGGGTAATCATTCAGCAAAAAAGAGAAGCAAACACTTCTATCGACCGTAGACCAGTTCGCGTGAAAATGACGGTTTCAAAAAAAGAATGGCGCGGATCGTATCTCGCGGCGAGAGATGATCTTCATCTCCTTCGTCGGTTTCTACACAGTTATGCTCGAGGGCGCGCGAAATTCTTTGTGGCAGTGTTTCATAGGTCGGTGTTTCTGCGACATACGCTCGCGTCGCCATTGCGCCCACTAAATCGCAAGCAAGTTCTTCTGCTCGTTGATCCCGGATACGTAAACCAGTCGCGGCCGAAGCACGCAGCGCAACAGTGCGAAACAGTAACGTGAGATTATCCTGGCTGCCATCGGCAATATGGACCAGCTCATGCGAAAGCACGCTTATCACCCCTTCATCTGAAGGAAGGCCAGCCAAAAAAATCGTGCCAAAAATAATCGTGCGCGGGTTCTTCATCAGCACGGAAGCATTGTCGCGAGAATCAACGTCCGGTCGAACATTCTGAACCGCCTCGACTCGCGCGATTGCTCGTTGCAGCCGCAGCTCATATCCGCGACGTCCGCGTAACTTATATTCGCGCGACAACTGTTCCAGGGCGGCAAGCACCAATCGTTGCGCGGCCGGCAACAGCCGTTGAGCTCTTTCGGCACCGGAAACTGCCGCCGGGCTGTCGACCGGCAGCGAGGGTCGGGATTGCATGTCATCGATTGGCACGCTGCCTTTGGGATCGGTTATTCGCTCTTTGCAAACCAATTCGCTAGCGACATCGACCATCTCGCGAGCGGCAGTGTTTGCTCGCTCGGAGTGACTGGTCTTAACAATGCGCGAGTGCCTCTGCGCCGAAGTTCCAACAGAAATCCGCGGAGTTGCTGTCAGGATCGCGGCTGCTACCAGTGTCAACAACGTCACCAGCAAATACTGGAATCCCACCTTGTTCGTTCGCTGTTTCATTTAGCTGCTTCGGAACTCGTTAACGGTGGTGCCAGGCGGCCTTTCGCTTTTCTACAAACGCGTTGATGCCTTCCGTTGCGTCATGCGTCTTCATCAAGTCCTGCAGATACATGTCTTCAATGTCTTTGAGCGCTTTGTCCAGACTGCGCCCGTAGCCTAAATCGATGGCCCGTTTCGCGTGCTCCAACGCCGTAGCCGACAAGTTACGCAACTTCGCCAGGACTTGATCGGTCCGAGACCCGAGTTCTGCGGTGTCGACTACATCATTTACCAAACCCAGAGCGCGTGCGGTTTCGGCATCAATCGTTTCGCCAGTTAGCATAAGCTCGCGCGCTTTCTTGTCGCCAATAATGCGAGGCAATAACAGTGCAGCCACCGGCGGAAACACTCCCAACTTAATTTCCGGCTGACCGAAGCGCGCCTGATTTCCCGCAATTACGAAATCACAAGCAGCTACCAACTCGCAGCCGCCCCCGAGCGCCGGCCCATTCACAACCGCCACTACCGGCCGCGCTACCTGCTCCAGATTTCGGAATATGCCATGGAACGCGTCCAACATCTGAAAGATCGTTTCGTGCGCATGTTCTTCAACGGCAACGCCGGCGCAGAACGCGCGGCAATCCGCCGCGGCTTCAAAAACGATTGCCGCAAGATCGCGTCGTTGGGCGCATTCATCAAGAGCGTGATTAGCCTCGCTCATCATTTCGATATTGAGAATGTTCACCGGCGGACGTGCCAGCGTAATGCGCGCGACGCGCTCGTCTATTCCGAAGTTAATATGCTTGTAAGTCATTGCGCTTCGATTGCAACGAATATCTTATTGTATGTGGACGCTGACATCGTAGGCGATCATGTATGTTTCGCGAAACTTTCGCGATGCTAATTCTGGTTTAATTCAGGCTCATGCCAATTGTTGCCTGCGAAAAATGTGGGGCAAGAAATCGCGTCGACGCAAACGCCCCGGCTGGCCGCGTCGCAAAATGCGGAAAATGCGGCACCACTCTTGCGCAACCGCCAGCCTCAACCACCGGGAACGCGCCGGTGATTGTAACTGACGCGAGCTTTTCGCAGCAGATACTTGGTTCTTCCGGAGTGGTACTACTCGACTGCTGGGCGCCGTGGTGTGGGCCGTGCCGAATGATTGGCCCGATTATGGAACAGCTCGCAACTGAAGCAGACGGCCGTTATCTGATTGCGAAACTGAACGTAGACGACAATCCGCGAACGGCAGCGCAGTTTCAGATTCAAAGCATTCCCACAATGTTGTTGTTCAAAGACGGAAAGCTCATCGACCGTCTAATCGGCGCTCAGCCAAAGCAAGCAATTGCCGGTCGCTTGATGCAGGCCGTTAGTCTCTAACGACGTGCGGTTGCCGTGGCCCGGTGGTTTCCTTAATATCGCTGCGCTCAATTCAATTTTTTCTATAACGAGGCTGCCGAGATGTTCCGACGATTGATTGCTACTTCTGCAACCTGGATCCCGTTGCCGCTGCGCTTAGCTACCGGCGTAATTTTTATGGCCCATGGCGCGCAAAAGGTATTCGGAAGTTTTCAAGGGCCGGGATTCAAGAACTTTACTGCTATCCCTGCGCCGTTTGGGTTCATGAAACCGGCCTGGCTATGGTTGGCGGCGGCCGCATTGTCTGAATTAGTCGGTGGGCTGATGATTTTTCTCGGCCTGCTAACTAGACTGGGCGCATTCTTGATAGCTTGCACCATGTTAACTGCAATCGCCGCCGTACATTGGCCCAACTTCTTTGCACCAAAAGGCATGGAGTTGCCGCTCAGCTTGCTGGCGACGATGCTGGCGCTGATGATTTCAGGTGGCGGAATGGCTTCGATTGATCGCGCTATCACAGGTGGCCGCAGACGGTAATCCGTCTCGGAATCTTCGCACGCTAACAGATTCGCTTGGAAATGAAACGTTCTCCGCTCGTCGTAATTTTTACGACTGTTTTTATTGATCTGGTGGGCTTTGGCATCGTCATTCCGGTGCTGCCGTTCTATGCCGAGGGCACACGCTTCAATGCCAGCCCGCGCATCGTCGGACTGCTCTTCGCTTCTTACTCGGTAATGCAGTTGGTCTTTTCGCCAATCCTTGGCCGGCTGTCGGACAAGCATGGGCGCCTGCCCGTGCTGTTCCTTTCAA
>DATENN010000136.1:0-15762 GCA_035275045.1 Pyrinomonadaceae bacterium | reverse complement strand
AAAACCAGCACCGGGGTCAGCGCCGCAGCAAGGCGGTTGCGGACCATTACCCACGCCCAACGATGCAGCAGCACAAAAAATGAAAGCCCAAGGGCAAAATTTTCGATGAACATCGACTGGCGCAAGTCGGCGCCGCACCGCACGAAGATCGCGGAAATAAAATCGGTAAGGAATGGATAGGTAAAACGCACGCCTGCGAAAGTTGGATCTTCAGGCGGGAAGTTTTTGCCGTAAGCAAAACCCGTTATGACACTAAGGTGAAATGGCAAATCTCCAAAATTGTTGAGCACGCCGGTGAAAATTCCGTCGGGCAAATCGATCACCGCTCGCTGAAATATGCGCCAAAGAATCACCGCAACCAGGACGTAAAAGATTGTGTAGCCCAGCGAAAGCTTTGCTCGATGTTTGTTTGAGGTGACAAACAGTGCCATGGCGCGTCGCACATCCGACCGTAAGGCCGCCTTGCGGTTTGCATCAATAAATAAAAGGAGCGGCGCTGCAAGGACGATCAACGTCAAAAGGATCGCCAGAGGCGTGAGGCCGAGAAATGAAGCGAATACAAAACCGACTAGACCTAAGGCCGCAAGTCCAGTGCACACCCCGGCGCAAACGCGCGCGAGTAAGGAACCAGTGTCGTCATAACCGTAAGTAGCCAACGTGCTGCTGGCTGTCACTAGAAGAAGGATCGCTAGCGAAATGATCAAGCGGTATCAGATAGTGCAGGATATGACTATTGCGCGCCTGCGTCCTTTGTAATCAAGAATGTGACCGCGCCGGATTATACGCGAAGTTGTCTTGCAAACCTTAAGTTCGTCCCCCGACCCAGCAAAGCTCGCGTTTGCGCTGCCCAATGATTTCGGTTAGTTTTCATCTCTTTATCGCGTTCAGAAGGAATACAAATGTTAAGAGCAGGTATCGTGGGCTTGCCGAATGTCGGCAAGTCTACTTTGTTTAATGCGTTGACCGCGCAGACGGCCGCGCTCGCCGCGAATTATCCGTTCGCGACGATCGAGCCGAACGTCGGCGTGGTAGCCGTACCTGACGAACGGCTGGCGCCGTTGGCTAAACTGGTGAAGACAAGCGTGATTGTGCCCGCGACCGTCGAATTTCTCGACATCGCTGGGTTGGTGCGCGGCGCGTCGAAAGGCGAAGGACTTGGCAATCAGTTTCTCGCCAATATTCGCGAGACTGACACCGTTGTCCAGGTCGTTCGATGTTTCGAGGATGATAGCGTCATTCACGTCGAAGGCTCAGTTGATCCCGCACGAGACATTGAAACGATCCAGATCGAGCTGGCTTTGGCTGACCTGGCTACGGCAGAACGACGCCGCGATAAAGCGCAGAAGAATTTGAAAAGCGGCGATAAGGTCGCGCGGGCTGAGCTGGCTGTTCTCGAAAAGTTGTTGCCCGTGCTTGAGGCGGGAAAGTCTGCGCGTACTGTTGCACTTACCGACGACGAGCGTTCAGTTGCGCGTGATTTCTTCCTGCTCACAATGAAGCCGACAATCTTCGCGGCGAATGTTGATGAGAACACACTGGGCGATCCGGACGGCAATACTCATGTCAAAGCAGTGCACGAGATTGCTGCAAAGGAAGCCGCGGAATGCGTGGTGATTTGTGCTCACCTTGAAGCGGAACTGGTTTCGTTAGCGCCTGAAGAACGCGCTGACTATCTGAAAAGCCTCGGTGTATCGGGCAGCGGTGTAGATCGTTTGATCCAAAGCGCCTATCGCCTGCTTGGCCTCATGTCGTTTTTGACTGCGGGCGAAAAAGAGGTCCGCGCCTGGACCATCCCACAGGGCACGCGCGCACAAACGGCCGCGGGCACTATTCACACCGATATTGAAAGAGGTTTTATCCGGGCTGAAGTTATTAACTACGAAGATTTGATGCGAGCTGGCTCGCACGTTGCGGCACGGGAGCAGGGTCTAACGCGACTCGAAGGCAAGGACTATATTATGCAGGAAGGCGACGTGGTTCATTTCCGGTTTAACGTCTGAGAGCCTTATCGCAACAGCGCCCTGATGCCCGCAAGGATCAAGTACGCAATCGCCAGCACGACGGCCAGCTTGATTACGAGGACGGCGATGCCAAACAGGATCTTAATAATGCCCAGCGTGATTCCCGCGGCTGTCAAAACGAGTGGGATGCCGACGGCACAAACAAATATACCCAGGAGAATGATTCCTACAATTCTCAATACGTCAGTCGCGTCTTTCATCTCTTCTCTCCAAACTCTGTAACGCAATTCCCGTTTGCGAACTGCATTTTCATTAAGCTTTGCGCCAGTTTTTTCGCGCTCGGTGGACTATACGAAGGCCGGGGCAATGACGTTCCGTGCAACTCACAATTATCTTTCGATTCGAAGTTTACGGGCTGCGGCAGTCGCGCGCGGAATCAGTTTCAGGGATAATTATCCTACATTCAAACTATGGCATCGTCGACGACGGGAAATCTTTTTGGCAATTTACCTTCGCCACCGGCAGTGGAAAGTTCCGCACCGCTGGCCGAGCGGATGCGCCCGCGCTCGCTGGCCGAGTTCGTGGGCCAAGGTCATCTTGTGGGCGAAGGCCGCATCCTGCGGCGCTTGCTCGATGGCGCCGGCAACCTGCCGTCTCTGATTCTCTGGGGCGCTCCTGGAACGGGAAAGACAACACTGGCTCGACTGCTTGCTGAAAAGTCCAGCGCGCGTTTTGTCGCTCTGTCTGCCGTTTTTTCCGGCGTAAAAGATTTGCGCGCCGCAATTTCGGACGCAGCCAGAGAAAGAAAATTCGGCACGCGAACAATTCTGTTCATCGACGAAATTCATCGCTTTAATAAAGGACAACAGGACGCACTGCTTCACGCAGTTGAAAACGGCACGCTTACCTTAATCGGGGCCACTACGGAAAATCCATCGTTTGAAGTAACGGGCGCGCTGTTGTCCCGTTGCCGGGTGCTGGTTCTCAATGCGTTGTCGCAGGAAGAAGTAAAGACGATCCTGGTGCGCGCCATCGCAGATCAAACGCGCGGACTCGGAGATCTAAAGCCGTTGGTTTCGGATTCGACACTCGAACGTCTGGCGAATGCTGCCGGCGGCGATGCGCGCGTAGCCCTTGCAGCGCTCGAGGCGGCGGTTGAATCCACCACGCCGAACAAACAAGGTCAACGCGAAGTCTCAAGCGAGACTGTCGTCGAAGCGTTGGGGCGCGCGCAGTTTGCGTATGACAAAGGCGGCGAAGAGCACTACAACCTTGCCTCCGCATTAATTAAGTCGTTGCGGAATTCTGATGTAGACGCTTCGCTTTACTGGCTGGCGCGGATGATTGAAGGCGGCGCCGATCCGGTTTTCATCGCCCGCCGTCTTTGCATTCTCGCTTCAGAAGACATCGGACTAGCGGACCCGCAGGCAATGGTCCAGGCGGCGGCGGCTGCTGACATCGTGCAGATGATCGGCATGCCTGAAGGATTATTTCCGCTGTCGCAAGCCACCATCTATCTGGCGCGCGCTCCCAAATCGAATGCGGTAAAGCGTGCTTACTTTTCTGCGGTTGCCGACGCCGCGGAAACTTCGCGCGAACCGGTGCCGTTACACCTGCGAAATGCCGTTACGCCCTTGATGAAGCATGCTGGTTATGGACAAGGCTATCGATACGTTCACAGCGATCCAACAGCGAAAGATGAAATGGTATGTTTACCCGAACCACTTCGCGGAAAGAAATATTTTGAGCAGGAGTAAGAACATTAAATTTATCATCTGCCATTTCTCATTTGCCATTGAGGAGAATTTACGAGGCACCCAAGCAGTTCATGGTTCAAGCTTTAGCTTGTCGGTCTGAAAAGCACAATCTAAAGGTTGAACTCTGAACTTCTTGTGCGACTCTCAATGGCAGAATGAGAAATGAAAAATGATGAATGGAAAACGGGTTTGTTAGTTCAACTCGATGACAGTCAAGACAAACAAGGAGTTGGCTTACCTGCTGGAACTCTTCGTCGCAAACGATTGGGGCGAACGTTTCGCTGAATTAATCGACGAGCATGTCGAATTGCCGAAAGACGGACTCGCGCTGTACGTCGGCGCTGGGACCGGCAGCCACGCGATGGCCTTGCAGGAACGCGCCAGCAACAAACTCATCTTTCACTGTGTCGATGAAAACGAAGAGTCCCTGGAAATCGCGCGAGCCAAAGCCGACGTGCTGAAAGACGGTGCTCAATTTCTTAAAGAAAAGGTCGAGCAACTCGGGGCAAAGGCGAATCAATTCAATCTGGTCATCGGCGACGCCTCACTTATTCACTCTGAACGCGTGCCGCAAATGCTTGCCGAGATGACGCGGGTGGCGCGAGCCGGCGCGACCGTCGCGCTGGCGCTGCCAACATTTTCGAGCTTTGGCGAATTTTTTTCGATCTACTGGGAGGCGTTGTACAACTGCGGTTTGATGAGTCACGAGACCGATGTCGAAAGCTTGATAAGCAGCCTGCCTTCGATCTCGATCATTGAGGAAACCGCTGAAGAAGCCGGCCTGGAAAACATTTCGAGTTGGACGCGTATTGAAGAGTTCGATTACGAGTCTGGCGAGCAATTTCTCAATTCGCCGTTGATATCCGATTTCTTAATGCCGCTTTGGTTGCAGGACTTGCCCGCCGAGTCGCATGAGCAAGTGGCGGCAGAAATCGCCCGCCTGATAAACGAAGAACGGCACGAAGCCGAGTTTGCACTTTCCGTGAAAGCTACCTTGGTGACGGGAAAGAAACCGCTGATCCAGTGAGGCGACATCGCGAGTTCACGCGAAAGCTATTTCTCTTTGGCGTCCTTTTGTTCTCTCTCCCCTTCTTCTAAACCTTCTCTAAAAGCGCGTTTGCTTTGACCCAACGATTTGGCCAGTTGAGGCAAACGCGTTGCGCCAAAAAGCAGAAATATTACTACTGCGATTACCAGCAGTTCGGGGGTGCCAAGACCACCAATGGCTAGAACTGTTTCGATCATAACTTCCTCTTTTCTTTGGGTGAGTCCTATTTGTAAGTCAGCTTAAAATCACTCGCCGTTGTTCGATTCATAGAATAGATACTTGTGCCACGTCTCATCGGCCCGGCCCAGATAGCGCATAATTTGCCGGTTGACATGCAAAGAAAAACCACGCGGCCGCCGCAGCAGATGCATTCCAGACTCCTCCGGCGTGCGGTTTCCCTTGCGATGGTTGCATTTTTTGCAACAGGCGACCAGGTTGTCCCATGAAGACTCGCCGCCCCGCGAACGTGGCAGCACGTGATCGAGGGTCAGTTCAGATGGTGCGTGTTGACGCCCACAGTACTGGCAGGTCGAATGATCGCGCAGCAAAATATTTTTGCGTGACAGCGAGCGCCGTTCGAACGGAATGTGAATGTACTCAGTCAGGCGAATCACTGAAGGCGCATGAATGGTCAGTTTGGCCGAGTGCAGCATGTGTCCGTTGTGTTCTTCGACGCGTGCCACGCCCTTAAAGATCATCACAACCGCGCGCCTTTCGTTGCACACGTTGATGGGCTCAAACGAAGCGTTCAGTACCAATACGCGACCAGTCATACAAGGGCGATATTACGCGACGGTTAATAAGGTGACAAGTTACAGGCCTTTACCGGCGTGGGCTGGTTTGGTTTTTGAACGCCGCAAATCAAGAGTTTGCGTTACAAATTACGTCTTAGGAACAGCAAAATGGTCAGTTGCCGTGACTAGCGCATCGATGATGCCCGGCTCAGTAATCGAGTGCCCGGCGTCCGGAATGATTCGCAGCTCAGCCTCGGGCCACGCGCGATGCAGGTCCCAGGCGCTGCGGAGCGGGCAGACAACGTCGTACCTTCCCTGAACGATGACCGCAGGAATGTCGCGAATGGCATCGACGTGTTCGATCAAGTAATTGTCGCTGTCAAAAAACGAATTGTTGGTGAAGTAATGACATTCAATTCTGGCAAAGGCCAGCGCAAAGCTGGGATCCCCGTACTTCTCAACGGCGTTCGGATCGAGAAACAGTTTTGATGTGCTGCCCTCCCAAATGCTCCAGGCGGCGGCCGCAGTCACCCGCTCGTTCACATCGTCGCTGACTAAACGGCGGTAATACGCAGCAACGAGGTTGCCGCGCTCGGCTTCGGGAATGACATTGAGGTATTGCTCCCAAATGTCGGGAAAGATCGAGCTCGCACCTTCCTGATAAAACCAATCGATTTCTTTTTTGCGACAAAGAAATATGCCGCGCAATACCAGCTCGGTTACTTGCAACGGATGTTTCTGCGCATAGGCAAGCGCCAACGTGCTGCCCCATGAACCGCCAAAGACTTGCCACCGCTCAATGCCAAAATGTTGGCGCAGACGTTCGATGTCAGCCACCAAATCCCAAGTGGTGTTTTCTTCCAGGCACGCGTTCGGCGTGCTCTGTCCCGAACCGCGCTGATCGAAAAGTACGATGCGATACCGATCAGGATTAAAGTAACGCCGATAATCCGACACCAACCCGCCGCCCGGCCCGCCGTGAAGAAACACAACCGGTTTGCCCTTCGGGTTCCCGCACTGTTCGTAATAAAGCTGGTGAATGTCTGATACCTTCAGACGTCCGGTATCGAAAGGTTCTATCTCTGGATAAAGATTTTTCATATCGAGTAATCGAACGGCAAGGGACGAGCAATGGTAAGCACGAAAACTTTTTCGGCGCCGGCAGCGAGCAGTACATCCGCACACTCGGAAACAGTAGCACCAGTCGTAAACACATCATCCACTAACAGTATGCGTTCGCCAGCAATCAGACGCGGATGCTCGACAACAAATGCATTCTCCACGCTTTCGCGGCGGTCGCGCGCGTCCATGCCGGCGCGATGGCGTTCAGTATGAGCGACACGGACCAGACTCGTCTCGTCCACGGGCAGTGCCACTTTCTGTCCAAGAGCATTCGCGATGACGCTCGCCTGGTTAAATCCCCTCGTCTTTTGCCGTTGCGCATGCAGCGGCACCGGAACGATTCGCGTTGCTTCATTCAATGGAGTTCGCCGTTGAGTATTAACCAGCAAATTTAGCAAAAGACTACTGACGCGTGGCTCGCGCTTAAGACGAATTACAGACGCGCGCAACGCGCCACGATAAACGCCGGCAGCTCGCGCGACGGTAAACGCATGATCTTCACAGCGATGACAACGAACGCTCTCTCTTTGTTCAAAAGGAACAGTACCTCGGGTCAACTCGCCGCATTTCCAGCAGCACACTTCGGTTCCATCAAAGATTTGTGTGTCGCGCCAGCAACGTTTGCAGGCGACGCCAAACTGACGTTGAACGACACTGCCGCCACACACTTCGCAGGATTGTGGATAAAGCAATGCCAGACAAGAGTCGAAGATGAGACTAGCGGACTGCGAGATCAATTCAAGCTCTCCACGGATTAGTGGTTGCACACGATTTTCGGTGTCTTTGCCCTCTTCACCGACGGCGAGAAGGATCAATGACAAATGAGAAGTCTTCTCTCTTCGCTTTACGGGAACCAAAGCGAAAGGGCTAAACAAAACGGCCTCTCTGGCTGGTTCCAAAGAGGCCGCATTATGTCATTAATTATTGCCGGCTTGCTATTCGTCCTCCTCCAGCAACAAGCCGCGCTCGGCCAGTTCCTGACAACGCACGCAGTGTCTGGCCCAAGGCACCGCTTCGAGACGCTTTTCCGGAACCGGTTGTCCGCAGCGCACGCATTTTCCGTAACCGCTGTCTTCCATGCGTTCCAATGCTTCATCGATCAAGTTGAGTAACTGCCGATCGTTGTCAGACATCGAAACGAGTAATTCTTTGGTATAGGCGTTCGCGGCCATGTCTGCCGGATCCTGAGTAGCCTCGGCATCGCGTTCGCGACTATACAATTCGGCCTGTTGGACCTGGCCCACCAAACTCTGGCGGCGGTCCATCAACTTGTCGCGAAAAACTCTTACGCGTCTCTTATCCATTATTCGTTAGTTTCCTCTCCACCCTTGATAATTCGCTTTGGCGTACCTGAAATCATTTCTGATAAGGCAACCCATGAATAATCGTGTACGCCCGGTACAACTGCTCAATCAAAACGACGCGCGCCATCTCGTGTGTCAGCGTTAGCTGTGAAAAACTCCAACGCTTGTTTGCTCGAGCCGCGAGCGACGGGGAGAATCCGTCTGGTCCACCAACAATGAATGTCAACTCTTTCGTGCCGTTGTTTTGCCACTGCTCGACCTGTTGAGCCAGTTGCGGCGACGACCATTGTTCGCCGTCGGGATCAAGTAGGACCACAACACTGCCATCGCGCAGCCGGTCTGTGATGCGTTGCGAATCCTTATCGATGCCCGCCTTTCCGCGCGCGCCGCTGCTCTCGCGAAATTCAGACACTTCGCATTTCGCAAAGTGTGACAGTCGTTCCAAATACTGTTCGATCAGCGCGCGCAAGTGCGCATCTTTCGTCTTGCCCGTCCAAACGATCCGCAACTTCATTGCGAAACTGAGCTCGTAACGCCTCTCATTCGCCGACTTCGCTTTCGTCGACTTCCTGCCGACCGCTGCGTGCGATCCGTTCGTAAAGATTTTTGCGACTGATACCCAGAATGCGCGCGGCCTCAGTCTTGTTGCCATTTGTGGCTGTCAGAATCTGCTGCACATATTCTTCTTCCACTTCAGACAGAGTTTGCGGCGCGGACCGTCTTCGCCCCGCTTCCGCTGCAGCTCGAATAGACTCAGGAAGATCTTGCGGCTGTACCTGTGTACTACTCGAAACGATGACTGCGCGTTCGATCGTATTCGCCAGCTCTCTGACGTTACCGGGAAAGTCGTAGGCAGCGAGTACCGCCAACGCCGCCGCTGACAAACCAGTTACTTCGCGGCCGTGCTTTTCTGAGTATGCCGTAACAAAGCCGCTTGCTAACTCAGCCAGATCCGCATCACGTTCACGCAAGGCCGGCACGCGAATGTGCATAACGTTCAAACGGTAGTACAAGTCTTCGCGAAACCGCTTGCGGCTGACGGCGTCATCAAGATCGACGTTGGTCAGGGCGATTAGGCGGGCATCGACTGTCACGTTGTTGCGGCCCCCCAACCTTTCGAATTCTTTCGTCTCAATAACTCGCAGTAACTTTGCCTGCGCATCGATCGGCAGGTAAGCAATTTCGTCAAGTACCAGAGTGCCGCGATGAGCAGCTTCCAGACGTCCCGGTTTTGCGTCAGTCGCTCCGGTGAATGCGCCGCGTTCATAGCCGAACAATTCGGCCTCAAGTAGCCCGCTGGGCAGCGTTGCGCAATCAATCTTCACAAAAGATTCAGACGCGCGATTCGATCGCGAATGAATGTGCAGCGCCAGCGCGTCTTTGCCAACGCCGGATTCGCCCGTGATCAAGACATTCGCGTCCGTTGTCGCAACTCGATCCGCGAGGCGCATCGCCTCGCGCATTGGTTCCGAACGGGCGACGATCTGGATCACTATTCGTTTCTCAAAGAGCTATCGTTAAATTCAGCCGCTAACGGCACGCGCTTGGATTCGCGCCACAACCTTTCCAGGTCGTAAAACTTGCGGGCCTTATCGTCGAAGACATGAAAAACAAAGTCGCCAAAATCCAACAGGATCCATTCGGCAGTTTTGTAACCTTCGACGCGCGCAGCCGGCGTTCCAGCTTTCTTCAGCGTTTCCGAAACTTCATCCGAGATTGCCTGCACCTGACGTTCGTTGGCCCCGCTGGTAATCACAAAGTAGTCGGTAAAGCTGGCAATCTCGCGCAAATCAAGCACGACAATATCCAGCGCTTTCTTCTCGGCGGCGGCATGCAGCGCCAACTTGATGTGATCCTCGAGTTCGGCGGCCGGCGTCTCTTTAGGAACGTTCGCAACTTCGCGCGCGAGTGAGCCGGGGTTTAGTACCTGTTCCTTAACACTTGAATTTTGCTTCATTCGTCTTTCTATATAGCCTGTACTTTCTTATGTATTCGGCAACGGGCGCGGGCACCAATTGCTTTAATTTTTCATCGTCCGCGCAAGTTGCCTGTCGTACCAACGTGGATGAAACATCCAGCTCTACTGCGTCGGTCAAATATATTCTCGGTCGATCATCGCCGAGATTTACGCTTTTATGGCCGCGTACGTCCTCGACCAAAGTGGCGAGCTCTAGTGCACCGCCGCTCGAAACATCTCTGCCGGGTCGCGTGACGACTACGATCTTTGCCAGCGCGGGCAATCGTTGCCATTCGCGCCAGGTCGTAAGCTCAGTCCATGAATCGGCGCCCATTACAAAGAACAAGTCAACAGCCTCGCCGTAGAGTTGTCGAAAATGCTGAAGCGTATCGACGGTGTACTGACGGCCTGGCCCATCCAACTCAAAACGCGAAATCGAAAGACGCGGTTCGTTTTGGGTCGCGAGCGCAAGCATTGCGTATCGATCGAACGCTGATGCGGATTCCTGACCGACCTTGTGTGGCGCCACGCGCGCCGGCAGGTACAGAAATTCATCTATTTCAAAGAGCCGGCAGACTCGCTTGCCGATTTCCAAATGTCCGGAATGAACTGGGTCGAACGTTCCGCCGTAAATCGCAATCCGTTTTGGTTCGTTCATTACCGTTCAAAAAGGGGCGATCATAAATTCAACTCGATCGCATCGGGCTTAAGCGCTTCTTTCGTCTCGTCGAGCTTTCGACCAACCGCATAAATCAAATCCCGCACGCCTTCATTCTTAACAGCAGATATCGCGAAGAATTCTTTGCCCTCTGCTTCGGCCCGAGCGCGCAACGCCGCAAGCCGCTCCGGTTCGTCAAGGGCGTCAATTTTGGTCGCCACCACAATCTGCGGACGTTCTGCTAACTCCGGGTTGTAAGAACGTAGTTCCTTATTCACGGTCACCAGATCATCAACCGGGTCGCGACCGCTGGCTGAAGAAACATCCACCAAGTGTAGTAACAACCGCGTGCGCTCGATGTGCCGCAAAAATTGGTCGCCGAGACCAGCCCCAGCGTGAGCGCCTTCAATCAATCCCGGGATATCGGCGACGACAAAAGTGCGAAAGTCGCCCAGGTCTACGACGCCAAGATTCGGTTCCAGCGTGGTAAACGGATAGTCGGCAATCTTTGGCCGCGCGGCCGAGATCGTCGAGATGAGGGTTGACTTACCGGCATTTGGAAATCCAACCAGGCCGACGTCCGCCAACAATTTAAGTTCCAGTTGTAATTGCCGCTCTTCACCCTCGCTGCCGCTTTGGTGATAGCGAGGCGCGCGGTTAGTCGATGTTGCAAAATGCGCGTTTCCAAACCCGCCGCGTCCACCCCGCGCGGCGAGCCAGCGCGCGTCGTCACGAGCCAGGTCCTGCAACAACTCACCTGTTTCACTGTCAAAGATCTGAGTCCCCACCGGCACACGAACTACTAAATCTTCGCCTTCGCGGCCCGACCGGTTCGAGCCTTCGCCATGTAAACCGCGCGGAGCTTTGTGCTCGGGGTTATAACGAAGGTGAAGCAGCGTATTCAGCGAATTGTCGGCAACGATCCAAACATCGCCGCCGCGTCCCCCGTCTCCCCCGGATGGACCACCGCGCGGCACAAACTTCTCTCGACGAAACGCCGTGACCCCGTTGCCACCTCTGCCACCTTCAACCCGAATCTTCGCGCGATCGATAAACATCTAAAGCGAAAGCGACGCCAGGCTAAGCTCTCAACGAGTTAGGCTCGGGCGTCGCGCAACAACCGTATGCATCTACGTCTAGGCAGAAGAAGCCTGCTCCGATGGGTAAACGCTGATAAATTTTCCGGTACGTCCCTTGTCCTCAAACTTAACGACGCCGTCAACGAGTGCAAAAAGCGTGTCGTCTTTCCCGCGGCCTACGTTTTTGCCGGGTTTCCATTTCGTCCCGCGCTGACGCGCCAGAATATTTCCACCGAGCACAGCCTCGCCACCGAACTTTTTCAAGCCCAAACGCTGCGATTGTGAATCGCGGCCGTTGCGAGACGAGCCGACTCCTTTTTTATGTGCCATAAGACTATTTCCGATTTCAGACTGCCGATTTCCGATTGGTTGTTTTCAATCGGCAATTGGCATTTTGGCAATCGGCAATCCTCCTAACCAATAGAATCAATGGTTATAGTCGTGTAGCCCTGACGATGCCCTTGTTTGCGCTTGTATTGCTTGCGCCGCTTCTTCTTGAAGACGACGATTTTCGCGCCCCGTCCGTGGTCCACCACTGTTGCCGAAACCTTTCCCGCTTTTACCTCAGCCGTGTCCGAACTATCTGTCAGACTCAACAGGGCATCAATCTCGACAGACTTGCCGACTTCGGCTTCCAGCGACGGCACGCGCACAGTTTTGCCTTGGGCGACCACAAATTGTTTACCACCTGTTTTGATAACCGCGTATGACATCTCAATGTCCTCTCAGACGACAAAACTCGCCATAGAAAAGTCGATTATTATAGGCGCGTATGCCTTAAACGGCAAACGCCGGCAGCCAGTATTTTCGAATTAACCAACTGCTTTGTTTTTCGCGGCCTTGGTTCCGTTTCGCGCTAAAAAATACTCCATAAAGCTGGTCGAGATGTCCCCGGCGCGGAACTTTGGATCATCCATGATTTTGAGGTGTAACGGGATCGTCGTTTTGATGCCTTCTATGACCATCGCTTCCAGCGCCCGCTTCATGCGCGCGATCGCCAGTTCCCGGGTACGCGCGTGCGTGATCACTTTTGCAATCATCGAATCGTAGAACGGCGGCACGCGATAGCCGGAGTACACGTACGTATCAACTCGCACGCCCGGACCACCGGGAAGGTTGAAAGCAGTAATGACGCCGGGAGAAGGCGCAAACGTTTCAGGATTCTCGGCATTGATCCGGCACTCAATCGCGTGCCCGACGATCATCAGATCGTCTTGCGTGTAGCCGAGACGCTCGCCTTCCGCAATCCTAATCTGGTTGCGTACGATGTCGGCGAGCGTAACCATCTCCGTAACCGGATGCTCGACCTGAATGCGCGTGTTCATTTCCATGAAATAGAACCGGTTGTCCTGATCGAGCAGAAACTCGACGGTGCCCGCACTGGCATAGCCTAACTTCTTACAAGCAGCGACGGCCGCGTTTCCCATCTCGTTGCGCAGTTCGGGCGACAAAACTGGTGACGGAGCCTCTTCAAGCAGCTTCTGGTGACGCCGCTGGATTGAGCATTCGCGTTCACCGAGATGAATGCAGTCGCCATGTTCGTCGGCCAGCACCTGGATTTCGATATGTCGCGGATTCTGCACGTAACGCTCGATATAAACGGTGCCGTCTTTGAAGGCCGCTGCCGCTTCGGTCGACGCAGCTTCAAGCGCCCTTCCCAGCTCATCAGCGGAATTCACGATACGCATGCCGCGGCCGCCGCCACCGGCTGATGCTTTAACGATGACCGGAAAGCCGATTTCGCGGGTCAACGCCAGACCGTCGGCCTCAGAGGTAATCGGATCGGGACTGCCGGGCACGATCGGGAGGCCCGCGGCGCTCATTGCGCGACGGGCTTCAACCTTGTCACCCATCAGATTGATGATTTCCGCAGGTGGTCCAATAAACTTGATATTGCAGGCTTTACAAATCTCCGCGAAATAAGAAGACTCAGCCAGAAACCCATAACCGGGATGAATTGCGTCGACATTGAAAATTTCCGCAGCGCTGATGATGGCAGGAATATTCAGATAACTTTGCGCAGAAGGCGCCGGACCGATGCAAGCGGCTTCATCCGCGAAACGGACGTGTAGGGAATCTCGATCAACATCGCTGTGGACGGCGACGGTGCGAATGCCCATCTCTTTGCACGTCCAAATGATGCGGCAAGCGATCTCGCCGCGATTAGCGATCAGGATCTTCTTAAATTTTCTGAGCTCAGCAGCCATCCACTTAGTCCACGATCCAAAGGCGAAGGCCCAAAGTCATTCTATCCTTTCGGACGTTGGACTTTGGGCCCTGTACTCGGAACTATTTCTTAATGCCAAATAACGGCTGGCCGTATTCAACCGGCTGACCATTTTCGACGTAAATCTTCGCCACTTCGCCGCTCGCTTCAGCCTGAATCTCGTTCATCAGTTTCATCGCCTCGATAATGCAGACGACAGTGTCGGGCTCAACCCGGCTACCAATTTTGACGAACGAGTCAGCGTTCGGCGAAGGCGAGCGATAGAAGGTTCCGACGATCGGCGAGGGGATAATGTGCAGGTCCTGATCTTCCGATGCAGCGGCTTGCGCTTTAGTGCCTGGGTGCACAGGCGCCGGCGTTGCCGTCTCCTGGGCCGGACGATTTGCGCCCGCAGCCGGCATCGCCGGCGGAGCACTGTCGAACGCTTGTGCCGCAACCCCACCTCGGCGGAACCGCACGCGAAAACCTTCGCGCTCCAGTTCAAACTCGCTAAAGTCGTTTTCACGAATCAGTTCGATGATCTCGCGAAGCTCGCCCATGTTTACGGACAGTTCGGTCGAGGTAGAACGGCGGCGGCGATTGCGTGGCGTCGCGCGCTCAACTGCTGTTTCCGTATCGGCGGAATCTTCGGTGGTAATTTGTGGCTCTTTGTCGTTCATGTCTAAGCGACTTTCGCGTGCGACAACAAGTTACGTCAAAGTGTTAAGCCCCAAAAGCGTCGGATTGTGTTGCCGATTCATTTGGGGCACTGGATAGCGACTGCGTTTGTAAATCCGGATCGCGAACTAAGTATCCTGGTCCGTCGTCTCTTCAGCAGATGTTTCGGCCTTAGTTTTGTCCGCAGATTTACCTTTTTTCGAGCCCGCCTTACGTTTCTTAGCCGAGCGCAAAGCTTCAAGTTCGTTTGGGTTACCGACCAATTCGATGATGGCAAGTTCAGCGTTGTCTCCGGCGCGCTGGCCCAGTTTCATGATGCGCGTATAACCGCCCGGCCGATCCTTGTATCGTTCGCCGAGTTCATCGAAGAGCCGCTTCAGGGCAGCCATACCAGCCGTGCGTGCCGGTCGCGGTTGACTGCGTTTGCCGGTAAGCGCGCTTTGGTAGGTGTTCCCCGCGTGAAAAAATCCGGCAGCCTGGCGTCGCAGATGCAGCGCGCGCGCCGCAGTGTCTTCGCCTTCCAAATTACTTGCCTTACGCGAAAGCGTTATCACGCGCTCGACATAAGGCCGCAGTTCTTTAGCTTTTGGCAAAGTCGTCACAATCCGTTCGTCGCGCGAGTTAATCAGCGAAACCGTCAGATTGCGAAGCATCGACATGCGATGCTCGCTGGTACGACCTAATTTCCGATGTGCTTTTTGATGCCGCATGATCTTGTCCGACAATCTTCAGATTGTCGCTTTCTGTTTTATTCAACGTCGACAAACTCAAAAATTCGTCGGACGTTTGCTTAAAGCTCGTCGTCTGCGAAGTCGCTCAAATCCGCGCCGTCGCGCCCGCCGGTACCCGGGATTGGATTGCCCTGTTCGTCAAACTCCATTCCAAAGTCGAGTCCCATGCCGTTAAGAATTTCTTTGATTTCGTTCAGAGATTTCTTACCGAAATTCTTAGTGGCAAGCATTTCGCGCTCACTGCGCTGGACCAAATCGCGAATCGTGCGAATGTCCGCATTCTTCAGGCAGTTGTATGAGCGGACCGACAACTCGAGCTCGTCAACGGAGCGATCGAGCTGATCGTTGCGCGGCAGCGGGGGCCGTTCGATTTTCGAATAAGCAAAGTCGTCCGTATCTTCTTCAAAATTGATGAAGATAGACATGTGGTCCTTAATTAATTTCGCTGCCAGGCCTATCGAGTCTTCAGGCTTTACGGAACCGTCAGTCCAAACCTCGATCGTGAGTTTGTCGAATTCGGTGTTCTG
>DATENN010000135.1:0-5699 GCA_035275045.1 Pyrinomonadaceae bacterium | reverse complement strand
GAACGGGCAGTTGACCGCTGTTGGACAACACAACGCTTACCGATTCCAGCAGGAACCCGCAACGCGAGCAAAACCTCACCCTGTCACTAGCTTGCTGTTGACCACACTTCGGGCAAAACATTCGGTTACCTCATTACAATTCGTTGGCGCGAGCGCTAGATGATAAACCCTGTTCAGGTCTTAGCGGAAAGGCATTTCAAGACCGAGCTGGGCCTGCTCGTGATATTGGAGTGCGCGCGACAAAGTCTGATCGAGAAGTTCACCGAGCCTTGAAATGCCTGTCGGCGTCGCGACCTGTTTTTGCAAGAGCGAGTCGGCGGTGATACTTGCAAAAACGCGTTGCCTCATAGCCTCGACTTCTGATAGATGCGCGATTATCGCAGCTCCAGTTGTGAGTTGCTCGGGCAAGGTCCACTCGAATGGATCGTCCCACAAATTCGCACTGATTCCGCCAAATGTTTGTTCAACAGCAGCGGCAGCGCGAAGAACACTCTCGGCGACTGAACGACTAGATTCCGGATTGTGTCGATAAAGCTGCCGGTCGGGCGTGTTTTGAATAGTTTGAATTAAGAGAAAATGAAGGCGCGCAAACCGTCGATCGAGCGACGCTAAAACAGTCGTCTCATCGAAAGCCTGCGCGCCTGGTTCTGCCATACGCGAATGCGTTTATCTTTGCTTGGAGGTGCGACCGGTTTCTTCCAGGACCGTGCCAAAGCTGCGACCGCCCCATTGAAAGCCATTCAGCACGCGACCTTTTACGCCCACACGCGAGCCACGGGAAGGAACGCCGCGCCGCGTCGCCACCCAGATGCGTCCGGTGCCGTCATCAATTTCATACGCGCCGTTGCCCAGCACGCCATAACTGTCGGTGACATTACCCACGATGCCAACTTCCTTGCCACGATAACGGCCCGGGTCGGCGTTAATGCGAGAGATAGTTGTTTGGCTCGGACATGCGGTTAAGAGCAGCACCGCCGCCAAAATGATCGTAAGCGGCGCAACCTTCTTTGCGATTTGCATAAGCGTCTCCTTCTCCAGCTGAAGTTTCATTCGAGGGAGAGCGCCGCATACTGCGCCTGGGCGCTGCGGAACTATTAGCGGCAAACTAATGATGCCGCGGAGGAACAAAGCGTTTTCTGGCTGCCTGCGAAATCTCTATTTGCCAAACCAGCCAATCGGCTTGCCTGACAGATCGACCCAAACGCTTTTTACGTTGGTATACATCTCCAACGCGTGCTTGCCCATTTCACGTCCATAGCCCGACTGTTTGTAACCGCCGAAGGGCGAAGCCGCATTGAACATGTTGTAGGTGTTGATCCAGATCACGCCGGCCTTGATCGCTTTCGCAAAGCGATGCGCGCGCGTGATGTTGTTGGTCCAAATGCCGGCCGACAAACCATAGATTGTTTGGTTCGCTTGCTTGATAAGATCCTCTTCATTCTCAAAAGTAATGACCGAAACGACTGGTCCAAAGATTTCTTCCTGGGCCACGCGCATCTCATTTTTGACGTCCGCAAAAATCGTCGGCTGATAAAAGAAGCCGTTTTGAAATGCGCCTTCCAAAGTCGGACACTCGCCGCCGGCAACCACGGTTGCACCTTCGGTCCGCGCAATGTCCGCGTAGCCCTTCACACGATCAAGCTGTTCGCGCGAAACCTGGGGGCCCATGTGAGTTGACTTGCTCATTGGATCGCCCACCACAATGCCGGCTGATTTTTCTTTTAGCCGATCGACAAACTGCTCCTTGACATCCTGTTGCACGAATAAGCGCGACCCCGCACAACACACCTGGCCCTGATTAAAGAAGATGCCCATCATCGCGCCGTTAACGGCCTGCTCGATGTCGGCGTCGGCGAACACGATATTCGGCGCTTTACCGCCCAGCTCAAGTGACACTTTCGTCAGGTTGTCTGCGGCAGAGCGCGCGATAATCTTTCCGACTTCAGTAGAACCGGTGAACGCGACTTTATCTATGCCCGGATGCGAAGCGAGCGCGGCGCCCGCCGTTTCGCCAAAACCAGGAACGATATTCACGACGCCTTCAGGAAAGCCTGCCTCCTGAATCAACTTACCCAGTTCCATTGCGGTCACCGGCGTTTGCTCCGCGGGTTTCAAGACCACCGTGTTGCCGGCTGCAAGTGCCGGCGCAAGTTTCCAAGCGGCCATCAAAAGCGGAAAATTCCACGGGATGATTTGCCCGCAGACGCCCACTGGTTCGCGCAGCGTGTAATTGAACATCTGGCCCGGAACCGGAATAGTTTCGCCTTCAATCTTCGTGGCCCAACCCGCGAAGTACTCGAAGTTTTCCGCGACCTGCGGCAGATCGACATACGCGGATTCCTTAATTGGCTTACCGTTGTCAGCCGTTTCAAGCGCTGCCAGCTCGGAACTCCGTTCCTCGATCAATTGCGACAGCTTGTAAAGCAATCGGCCTCGATCGCGTGCGCTCATCCTGGACCACTTGCCGTCAAAGGCGCGGCGTGCGGCGGCAACTGCATTGTCGATGTCCGCTTTGTCGGCTTCCGCGACTTCGGCCAGCGTCTCGCCGGTGGCGGGATTTGGCGTGCTGAAAGTTTTTCCGGACTGAGCATCAACCCATTGGCCGTCGATTAGTAGTTGATACTTGCGCGGCGTATTATTTTCCGCTGGTTGAACTGATGACATTTCTTACTCCTTACGACGAGAAACTAAAGTCTGCGGATATTCTTCAGAAATCCGTTGTGCCGGCTAATAGCTGGCGCAGAACGTACGGCAAAATTCCGCCGTGCCGGTAATAGTCGATCTCAATTGGCGTATCGATGCGCAGCGTCACGGGCACTTGATCCGTTTGCCCTGACGCGCGATGGACCACCAGGGTCAAATCTTTTTGCGGCGTTAATCCGTCCTCAACGCCGAGTAAATCAAAACTTTCGTTTCCCTCGAGCGCTAACGAAGCCGCGTTTGTGCCTTCCTTGAATTGGCACGGTATGACGCCCATACCAACGAGATTGCTGCGATGGATGCGCTCGAAACTTTGTGCGATGACAGCTTTCACCCCCAGCAGGCGAGTGCCCTTCGCCGCCCAATCGCGCGAACTGCCGGTGCCGTATTCCTGTCCTGCGATTACAACTAGTGGCACGCCGGCTTCCTGATATTTTACGGAAGCATCGTAGATGCTCATGCGCTCGCCGTCCGGCTGATGGACGGTGACGCCGCCCTCGACTCCCGGCACCATTAAGTTTTTTATGCGAACATTGGCAAAGGTGCCGCGCACCATGATTTCGTGATTGCCACGGCGCGATCCGTAGCTGTTGAAATCCTCGATGCGAACTCCTTTTTCCTGCAGGTATAAGCCTGCCGGCGAGTTCGCTTTGATGGCGCCGGCTGGACTGATGTGGTCCGTGGTAACTGAGTCGCCGAAGATTGCCAAGGCTCGCGCGCCGCGAACATCTTTCAAGTCCTCAACCGCATTGCTGAATCCTTCGAAATATGGCGGCTCGCGAATGTAAGTCGATTCCGAGTCCCACTCATAAACGTTTCCGCTGCTGCTTGGGATTTCATTCCACAACGGATTTTGTTCAGCAAAGTCACGATAGAGGCGGCGGTAGGTTTCCGGATCCATCGCCGCCGAAAGCAGTGCGTTGATCTCTTCCATGCTCGGCCAAATATCGCGCAGAAATACTTCCCGGCCATCGCTGCCTTTTCCCAGCGGCTCGGTGGACAAATTCACGTTTACACTACCGGCGATAGCGAAAGCGACGACCAGCGGCGGGCTCATCAGAAAGTTTGCCTTGATGCTTTGATGAACACGCGCCTCAAAATTTCGATTGCCGGATAAGACGCTTGCCGCGACCAGATCATGTTCGCCCAGCATCTGCTCAATCGCGGGGTCCAGCGGCCCGGAATTGCCGATGCAGGTCGTGCAGCCATAGCCAACCAGATTAAATCCGAGCTGGTCCAGATACGGTTGCAATCCGGTTTTTTGAAGATAGTCCGTGACAACGCGCGAGCCCGGCGCCAGCGAGTTTTTGACCGATGCTTTAACCGTTAAGCCGCGCTCGACCGCTTTTTTGGCCAGCAGACCAGCGGCAAGCATTACGCTGGGATTAGACGTGTTCGTGCACGAAGTTATGGCTGCGATCAAAACATCGCCGTGACCCAGATCGATTTCCGCATGCGGGAACTCTTCCGGATGAAGTTCCTCCAGGCGATCGGGCGTGGGACGATTGTTGACCATTTCGGTCTCAGTCCACACGGACGTATTTTGCGGCGTGACTACGCCACCGGCAGCCACGGGCACCGTCGCCGGCCGCTGTTCGCCACCGCCACCGATCGTCGTCCTGGAGACATCGATCGTGCCAATCCGGGTGAAATAGCGCGACTCCAATTCATTTTTCGATTTGCCATAGCCGCCTTCATTAGCAGGCTTCTGCAATAGCACACTAAACCTGTCTTTCAACGCTGACAGCTCGATTCGATCCTGCGGACGTTTCGGACCGGCAACACTTGGAATGATCGATGAAAGTTCGAGATCAAGCACTTTGCTGTACTGGCACTCACCACTCTTTGGAATTCCGAACATGCCCTGGGCTTGAAAGTAGTTGCGCACCGTCTCGACTTGTTCGTCGGTGCGGCCCGTCGCCTTCAAATATGTACAGGTCGCCTCGTCAACAGGAAAGAAACCCATCGTCGCGCCGTACTCAGGCGCCATGTTGGCAATCGTGGCCCGATCGGTTACCGACAAACTGCGCGCGCCTTCGCCATGAAACTCAACAAACTTTCCGACCACCTTCGCCTGACGTAGCATTTCAGTAACGCGCAGAACGAGATCCGTCGCCGTGACACCTTCATTCAAACTTCCGGTCATGTTTACGCCCACGACATCCGGAGTTAGAAAATAAACCGGCTGGCCCAGCATCGCTGCTTCCGCTTCGATTCCGCCAACGCCCCATCCCACGATTCCCAAACCGTTGATCATCGTCGTGTGCGAGTCAGTTCCCACCAGCGTGTCGGGATAATAGACGCCGTTGCGCTCCCAGACACTCTTGGCGAGAAATTCAAGATTGACCTGGTGACAAATACCAATCCCGGGAGGTATCACGCCAAAGCCGTCGAAAGCCTGCGTTCCCCATTTAAGAAACTGATAGCGAGAGTTGTTGCGCTTGAACTCAGTCGCCATGTTTTTTTCAAACGCATCTTTAGTGCTGGAGAAATCAACCTGGACCGAGTGGTCTATTACGAGATCGACCGGCACTAACGGCTCAATCACGCCGGTATTCTTGTGTAGCCTCGCCACCGCCGATCGCATGGCCGCCAGATCGACAAGCAAAGGCACGCCGGTAAAGTCCTGCAATAGCACCCGCGCAACTATGAATGGAACTTCCTCTTTACGCTCGGCATTAGGTTTCCAGTTCGCAAGTTCCTTCACATCATCTTCGGTAATCTTGCGGCCCTCGCAATTGCGCAACACGGATTCAAGGACAATGCGAATGCTTACCGGCAGTTGTGAAACGGGACCGACGCCGGCTTTTTCAAGCTGCGGCAACGAATAAAACTTTCCAGTTTGACCAGCGGTTGGATTGAAAGATTGAAGGGAGTTAAAAGGACCTTGTGGCATACAAACCGAAAATATCTGTGATCGACCGCTGCGGTCAACCAGCAAAAAAAGGAATGGAAAAGTTATTTTGGCAACTTCAGTGTAAGGGCCGCTACAGCAATGG
>DATENN010000134.1:0-3374 GCA_035275045.1 Pyrinomonadaceae bacterium | reverse complement strand
GCCCAGCGCCGAGTGAAATCCTTGTGGCGCGTCAGCGCCGCTTCCAGTGCCGGCCAGGGAACGAACTCGAGACCCACACCGCCCTCGCCATAAACGTTGCGGATGCTCTTGACTAGCTGCCACAGCGATTGATCGCGTAATCGCTGGTGCAGAAGCAACAATGCTTGTTGCTTATCGATCGCCAGCGCATTGAAAGCCGCTTCGTCCGATTCGGCATCCCATAAACCAACCAGCTTTCCGTCCAGTTCCTGGCGCAAGTCCGAGTCGAGGTCAGACCAGCTCAAGTGGCGCACTTCCGGCGAGCGATCAAGTACTTCCGAGTTCACTTTGAATTAAGGCGCGATTCTCTTCCGAAAGGTTCTGAAACCGCAAGCCAACACCGCGGCCGGGGTTGTTGTAGACAACTTCGGCATTGGCGACCACCTGCTTGCCGTCGGTCAGCGGAATGCGCACCAGCAAAGACGAGCCTTCGGGCAAACTCGCCTGGGTGTTCATGTAAAAGCCGCCGGCGCTGATGTCCTTTGTACTCGCCACGCCGGTCGCGTCCTTGCCGTCGTAGAACACGTCGACGATCAGCCGCGAACGATCGTAACGACGCCGCTCGTCGGCCTCGGGTTCTCGCCGCGTTTCATCCAGGGGCTCAACCACGAATTAGTCTCCTCGCTTAGAAAAGCCCAGCCATTGTACACGGTTTAGGCCGACTTTTCGCTGATGATGAAGGTGGGAACCATACCGCCGCCCGAGCTTACATTTGCGAGCTCGGTAAATGAAAGCCGCGTAAAGGCGGACTTAACTTTGCCGTTGAACAACAAAGGATCGAGGTCGACGAGTTGTTCTGCAAACTCCACCGTGCCATCCGCCTGCAATGCGGGAAAAGTCTCGCGTGCCGTAGGCACTCGTTCCTGAATCAGATAATCGCCGATCCGCAACGCCTCGTTAAGCGCCGTATCCCATTGGCTTTGGTCGGCAATCCAACCGATGGTGATGCCGTGGCCGCCGTAGTCGTCATTCGGTTTCAGTACCAGTCGTTGCCGGTTCGCCCGCGCAAACTCCAAAAGTGAAACTGGCTCGCCAAAATAATCGCTGCCTTCATCACGCACCAGTCTGGTCCAGGGAACATGTTGGCGTATTGCTAATTGCTCGTCATCAGAGAATAAAGACGCTCGCCGCTGGTCCGTCAATACAGAGAACAACGCTTTTTTATGGATCAACTTTGAGCGGAAACTGTTGACCATGCAAATCGCGCCGGCACGATATGCATCCAGCAGCGCCGGATATTCGTTCGCGATCGGCAGGTATTCGTTGACCAGCAGTCGTTTGTAAACGATATCGATCTGAAAATCGCCGGCACGCAAACGACCGTTTGAAAAATCAAGCTCCTGCGGCGAACAGATTCGGGTCGGATAACCTTGCGACTCAAAAAAGTCGCGGAACAACTCGAACTCGTTCTGAGTCGGCATGTCTTTCAAATCGATGATCGCGATCTGCGGTGTGCTGTCAGGAGTTCGGCCCAGATACTCTTCGTAAGAATCAAGCAGCACCTCGAGCATGAAACGGCGTCCATACAAAGGACGCAGATTGTACTTTTCGCCGAACTTCAGCATCACCGGCAGGCGCGAGAATATATCGAAGGCGGCATCAACGTATGCAATTCCCGCCGGGCTTTCACCGTTTAGCTCCACAAAACTGTAGGCGCGTTCCGTTAGAAATGAGTCGAGCCGCGCAGTCGGCGAAACCGCGTTGTAACCCGGATCGATCTTGATCAATTCCTTTTCGACGTAGGTGACGCCAAGGTCAGACACGATCGAATCGTCATCAATCGCAGCGTCCTTAACTTTCTGAATCGCAGACCAAACGGTTTCACACGACTGCTTGATACGGGCGAAATCGTCTTCAGTTACAAAGTGTGGGCGAAGGTAGGGCGATAGACGCCGGCCGCCAAAAATCAGTTTCGCCTGCTCAAGTCCCTGGTCGAGCATCGCGCGAGACGATTCGGCTAGTTCCGCGTCGCTGAGCAGTTCGTGATAACGCGATACGGCGTCATTCAGCATAAGCTTCGGCTGCGTTTACAAAAGCTGGATGCGTACTGGAGGCGGTTAGAGTAACACAGCGCGGTGAGAAGCGGCCACGCAGAAGATCGGAGCTGAGGCAGGCCGGTCGCGTTACTTCTTTTCGGCTGGAACGGTGATCGTCAACCGTTTTTTATCTCTGACCACAACAATCGTCGTGGTCTCTTTTTGGTCCAACAAGCCCGCAGGTGAACGCGTGACCACGGCTTCGCCGTTAACGGACTCAATCACGTCGCCAGCACGCAAGCCGGCCGCGAAGGCAGCAGTGTTTGGCTGCACATAGACCACGAGCAGGCCGCCGTTAGCGCCAAGACGCAGGGCTACTTTCGGCTTCAGCGCGATTGTTTGCGTTCCCCGCATCAGCCCAGACGCGAGCGGCTTAAAGGTGGGCCAGGTAAAGGAACCGAAACCATAACCAAACCATGGGTCAGGTGATTCAGCTAATTTAATTTTGAACGCTTCAAAATCCGGAACTCCGGGCCGCGCAACGGTGAAATTGACAAGACTACCGGGCAAAGCATCCTGCAACAGCAGCGAAAAGTCTTCGGCGTTCTTAATCGACTCGTTATTGACCGACAGAATCACGTCACCAGGTTTTAGTTCGGCATAAGCTGCCGGACTGCCGGGCATAACTGACGTAAGAAAGATTCCCAGTTGCTTTTCGGATAAGGCACGAGCGCGCTCAGCTTGCCAACCAACCTTAACGATGCTTTCCAATTGCAGTTTTCCGATCGGCTCGCCGCGTACACCGAGCCACGCGCGCGGGACGCTGGCTTGCCGCTCGATTACACGCTTTACTGCGCTGCGTACTAAACCTAAAGGAACAATGGAAGCCTCATCACCTTCAACCGAATTCACGATTCCGACAGGGGTTCCGGCGGTATTAACGGCGACGGCACCGATGTTTGCGGAACTGATCCGCGGAGACTTGACTCTTACTCGCGCCACGGTTTGCGACGGCCTGCGCGTCACATCGATGACCGTTGCTTTTGTGTCTCCGACGCGGACGTAAACTGTCCTGCGGGCGTTGCCTTCCTGTAATACCGGTTCAGGGCCAATCAAGCGCACGATCTGACCCGGCTGAATCGATTCAACAAGTGTGTCGATACCTTTCGGCAGCGCATTTTCGCTAAGTTGAATAACCGATAGCCCAGTCGTACCGTCTAACCCGACATAGTGGCCCACAAGATTTTTGCCATCGCGAGTTACCACCTTAAGGTCAACCGGTCCCAGCGAGCGTGGAAGACGAACACGAGGAAATCTTCCAAAACTTTTTGTGTCTGGCGCGACGGGTGCGTTCTGGCC
>DATENN010000133.1:0-4562 GCA_035275045.1 Pyrinomonadaceae bacterium | reverse complement strand
AGTCCGCAATCAACAATCGGCAATGTTGAGGCCCACCCGCTACCGCGTGGTGGTACTGACCTGGATAACACGCAGTCATCCTCAGCAGATCAAACAAATTACGAAACTCCAATCGAAGTTGGCAGGCTTCTTCCACAAACCTCGGCCACGATCTCATACGACCTCACACGTGCGGCATGATCATAAATACTGGTGACAATCATCAGCTCGTCAGCCTGAGTTGCTTTCACAAACGCTTCCAGGCCGCGGCGGACAGTGTCTGGCGATCCAACGATTGAGTACTTCAGCATATGTGACGCGTGATGCCTTTCGGCCGCAGTCCAGTAGTCGTTGATGTTATCAATTGGCGGCTGCAACTTTCCTCCGGCGCCACGAACAAGATTGGTGAACGACTGCTGAATCGTCGTAAACAAACGCCGCGCCTCTTCATCAGTGTCCGCAGCAACGACATTCACGCCAACCATCGCGTACGGATGATCGAGTTGTTTCGAAGGTTTGAATTGTTCATGGTAAATGTCGAGCGCCAGCAGCAACGCGTCGGGCGCGAAGTGTGAAGCGAACGCGTAAGGCAGTCCCGATTGCGCTGCGAGTTCAGCTCCAAAAGTGCTTGAACCCAAAATCCAGATTGGAACTTCGGTACCTGCGCCGGGAACAGCCCTCACTGGTTGTCCGGATTTCGCTGGCGCCAGCAAGCTTTGCAACTCCAATACATCTTCAGGAAAGGTGTCGGCGCGCGTAGGATCTCGACGCAAAGCGCGTAACGTTCGCGGGTCTGTTCCGGGCGCGCGACCTAATCCAAGATCAATACGGTTCGGATACAACGATTCGAGCGTGCCGAACTGTTCCGCGATCACCATTGGCGAATGGTTAGGCAGCATTACACCACCTGAACCCACCCGAATGGTGTTCGTACCGCCAGCTAGATATCCAATTACGACGGATGTTGCGGCGCTGGCAATGCCCGTCATGTTGTGATGTTCGGCGACCCAGTAGCGCGTGTAGCCCAGCGCCTCAGCACGTCGCGCTAAAGCAAGACTTTTCGGCAGAGCTTCGCGCGGCGTTTCGTCGAGTATCACCGGAACAAGATCAAGGATTGAAATGGGAACCATGGCCACGGATAGGTTAAGTGGGAAAGGGAAACGGGCAAAGCGGCGAGCGCGGCATCGGAGGAAGGGGAAATGGAAAAGGGGAAGGGGAGCCTAAAAAATTTCTCCTCCCCAGGTGCCAAAACGGCCGGTGAAATTCGCGTTATTAAATGAAGGGCGCCTGAAGTTGGGGCGCTGGGAAAGAAAGGGTCGAACGACGAGGAGTTGGTATGAAAGTCAACGCGAAATACGTTACGTTTTCAGTGATTGCGGTGGCCACGGCCTATGTGATGTATCACAACGAACGGTTCGTGGTGGATTCCGACCACCCTGCGTGGCAACACTTTGAGTCTTTCAAATGGTGGTTATTGCCACACGGAATTTTCGGCAGCATCGTGCTGCTGGTCGCGCCGTTTCAGTTTTCGGATCGAATCCGGCAGAGATTCACCAGAGCTCATCGTGTGATGGGTCGCATGTACGTGGTCGGCGCGCTGGGTCTGGCGCCGCTCGGCGCCTACATTCAGTACTACCAGGAACGCATGGGCGCGCCGCGTTCATTCACGATACTCGGCGTTGTGAATGCGTTCATGTTGATTGGTGCATCAGTTTTGGCCTGCCTCTTCGCATACCTGCGCAAGATCGCAACTCATCGGCAGTGGGCCACGCGGAGTTACGCGATCGCGCTAGTGTTTATCGCGGGCCGCTTCATTATGGGCATCACTGGCTGGGAAAATCTCGGTATCGAGATCGTGCAAGCGATCATCTGGTCGTGTCTCGCACTGGCGGTGCCGGCCGCAGATGTAGCTCTGAATTGGAGAGAGCTTCGAGGGCTAGCGCCCGCGCGCGTAAGGTCGCAGGTTGGAATTGGTAAGCCGCGAGTTGTACCGGTGGCGGTGAGATCCAGCGTTTCGTAATCGGGCCGCATCCGAGGTGGTTGTTCGTATCGCGGATCGTTTTTAGGCGCTTTCAAAAACGATCCGCGAAAACACGCAAACAAGATTAAATCGTTTGGTAGGGTTCGACAGTGACCAACGTCCCATTGAAAGCGGCGGTGCCACAAAGAGCGTCGATGTCTTGAGTGTCGGTGAGATCGTTGATGCTCGCTCCGGCGTGTTGTTGCGCCACTTCGATTTGATTGCCATCCCTATCGTGACCCCAGCCGTGAGGAATGCTAACCACCCCGGGCATCATGTCTTCAGTAACTTCCAACGGCAGCACAATCGATCCTACTTTCGACTGAACCACGACTTGCTGTCCTGAAGTTAGGTTGCGATGAATTGCGTCTGCCGTGTGCATAAGCATCGTGCAGGCCGTCTTGCCTTTAACTAATCGTTCACTGTTGTGCATCCATGAGTTGTTGCTGCGAAGTTGGCGTCGGCCGATCAGTAGCAGGTGGCCGTTCGTGTTTGCAACTGACGACTCGTAGCGCACTTTCACCCGGTCAATATCCTTCACCAGCACCTCAGGTGCGAGGTTGATTTGTTTATCGTTTGTCAGTAGTCGCTGCGGCAGGCACGGAGCCAGTGGTCCAAGGTCGATCCCGTGCACCGACTCCTTGAGTTTGCGAAGAGTTAATCCGCGCACCGCATGATCGTTCGACGCCCCGCGCCGGCTCCACCTGCCGTAGGGACCGAAGCGCAATCCCAGATCCAGAATCGTTTCCGGCCCGAAGAAACGGCGGGTGACTTCGCTCTTCAGGCGCCCGAACGCCGCGTTGTGGCCCATCCTCGTCTCCAGCTCGAGCATGATCTGCCAGTCGTGTTTTGTGTCGCCAGTTGGTTGAAACAGCGCAGGTGACCACTTCGTGTTGTTGCGCACTGAAAGCACGTGGAAGGCCGCATCGTAATGTCCGCGCTCGAGCGGCGAAGTAGGTGGCAGGATGATGTTCGCGTGTCGCGTCGTCTCGTTAATATAAGGATCGATCGCGACCATGAACTCAAGTCCCGCCAGCGCTCGATCCAATTCAACCCCGTGCGGCGTTGAGAGCACAGGATTTCCGGCTACGGTAACAAGCGCTTTGATCTGTCCTGGACCTTCGTTCAGAATTTCTTCGGCCAGCGCGGCGACCGGCAACTCACCGGCGAATTCCGGAAGCTTTCGCACGCGACTGTGCCACCGTCCAAAACTCCCGCGCGGCGACAGCGATTGAGGCGCCGTAATCGGATCAAATGCCGGCAGCGTGAACATTGCACCGCCCGAGCGATCGAAGTTTCCAGTGACGATGTTGAGAACGTTAATCAGCCATTGGCAGGCGCCGCCGAATTCCTGTGTGCTAACGCCGATGCGCCCATAACAGACCGCCGATTCAGCCGCGGCAAATTCTCTCGCAAGCGTTCCAATTTCATCTGCCGCAATTCCTGTCGGTGCGGCGACGCGTTCGGGTGAAAATTCGGTAACGAGCTTCCGGACGGTTTCGATTCCATGTGTAAACGCAGCAAAGTGGTCCAACTTCGTCAGTCCTTCGGCAAATACAACATTCAGCAGCGCCAACAACAGAAAAACGTCTGTGCCTGGACGAATGAACAGGTGGTGATCGACTAACTGCGCAGTTTCATTGCGACGCGGATCGATGAGCACCGCCTTGCCGCCACGCTCGCGAAGTTCTCGTAATCGCCACGACATCCCAGGTGCAGTCATCAGACTGCCGTTCGATACAGCCGGATTCGCACCGAGGATGAGAAAGAACTGCGTGCGGTCGATATCAGGAATTGGAATCAGCAGTTGATGTCCGAACATCAGGTAAGCGGACAAGTGATGCGCTAACTGATCTACTGACGTGGCGGAAAATCTGTTGCGCGTGCGTAGGCTCCGAACAAATCCAGGTATGAAGATCATCGCGCCGAAGTTGTGAACGTTGGGATTGCCAAGATAACTGGCAATAGAGTTGCGGCCATACTTTGCGTTGACACGCTTCAGGTTGTCAGCAACTTCATCGAACGCTTCGCGCCACTCGATACGTGCCCATCCGGACGCCGTGCGCCGCACCGGATGTCGCAGGCGATCTTTGTCGTAGTGAATGTCTTGTAAGGCGACAGCCTTCGGGCAGATGTATCCGCGACTGAAAGGGTCGCCCTTGTCGCCGCGAATGTTTAAGCGTTGTTCTGCTTCAACCGTGATTTCAATTCCGCAGATCGCTTCGCAGATACTACAGTTGCGATAATGAGTCGCCATTTGCTGCGCAGATTACCCGCATTGTGCTGTAAGGACAAGGTGAAGCTGACGCCGCAATGTTCTTGATTCTGACTTTTCGTCTTTTCAGTTTTTATTGACAAAATTCCTGACCCCGCACTATCTTCTCCGGCACATCATTACCGAACTGTGGTCCGCTCCACACCAGTCGTTAATTGCCTCGTAAGAAAGTTCGGTCTGATTTAAACCGCAAGAAACCTGTTCGGCGCACTACCCGCTTCTGCGCCTGTCTCTGACTTGTCAATAAGAACCAAAAGGAGTTCGAAATGAAACTAGTTAAATCCCCTC
>DATENN010000132.1:0-2241 GCA_035275045.1 Pyrinomonadaceae bacterium | reverse complement strand
GACGTTCGGCAATCGGAATTGAGAAGTTGTCGGCGACGGTTTCGAGGCGGTAGTTCGCCAGTCCGGGAATCGCGCGGCGCGACAAGGTCACGGTGCAGAGTGCTGGATTAACCATGCGGTGGCCCGGGTAAACTCTTGCTATCTCGTGATTGATAAAGTTGGTATCGAACGGGGCGTTGTGCGCAATCAGCACGGCGTCATCGACGAATTCCAGCCAGCGCGGCACAACTTCAGCGAACAACGGCGCCTGTCTGACCATCTCGTTAGTGATGCCGGTCAAGGCGGCCACGAAACGCGGGATCGGAAGTTCGGGATTTACCAGGGTCAGAAAACTATCGACGATTTGTTTGTTGCGGATGCGATACGCTCCAACTTCGATGATTCGATTTGGAGGCATCTTTGCGCCGGTCGCTTCGACATCAACGACGACAAAATCGAGTTCATGCAGCACTCGCTTTTCGCGCGCGTCGGTTTGTAACTCAACGCTGCGGTCTTCGGTCAAGCGAAAGCGGTTGTCGTTTCTGATCAGGTCGCCAACGAGTAGCCCGGCCAAGTCGTCGTCGATGTGAGAAACCTTAAATACCGCGTCAACAATCTGCGAAGCATTAGCGCGGCCACCACACTCGCGCAGCAAGTCGATCGTTTCTTCAAGCAAGGTTGAGTCAGAGACAAGATTTGAAAAAGGCAGCACGCGGCGAATTGTAGCACGCCAGGAATTCACCATGGAGTCATCCGAGGTACTCGAAAAATTTCGTCGCGCGGGCGCGCTGCTCGAAGGACATTTTCTGCTTACCAGCGGCTTGCACAGTTCGATATATTTGCAATGCGCGTTAGTGCTGCAACACTCGATCACTGCTGAACAGTTTGCTTTGGCGATAGCCGACAAGTTCCGCGAGTTTGGAATTGAAACAGTTGCGTCGCCGGCGATCGGCGGAATTGTCATCGGGCATGAAGTGGCGCGGGCGCTTGGTAGCCGCTTCATTTGGACTGAACGCGTGGATGGGAAGATGGTTTTGCGCCGCGGGTTTTCTATTGAGCCCGGTGAGAAGGTCCTGGTGGTTGAGGACGTGGTGACGACCGGTGGCTCAACTCGAGAAACGATAGTTGCGTTGCAAGAGCTGGGCGCCGATGTTTGCGGCGCCGCCTCGATCATCGATCGGTCATCTGGGCAAGCAAATGTCGGGGTGCCGCGCATTGCGCTCGCCACTCTCGACGTGCCGGCGGCTGAACCCGCAAATTGCGAAGCATGCCGGCGCGGCGAGCCTGCCATCAAGCCTGGCAGCCGCGCGACAAAATAGATTTTTCAACCTTCCGTTTGCTTTCTAAATGAATTTTAAGCTTACGCTGCAATACGACGGCACTGATTTTCATGGCTGGCAGATACAAGACGGACTGCGCACCGTACAGGCAGAGCTGACGCGCGCGCTGTCTCTAATCGATGGACGCGAAGTTGTGGTGCACGGTTCCGGACGAACCGATGCGGGCGTTCACGCTGAAGGCCAGGTTGCGAGTGTGAATCTGGTAAAGGAGATCACGCCGCTCAAACTCCGCGCCGCTGTCAATGGGAACGTCGAGAAGGATCTGCGAGTAATCGAAGCCACCTCCGTAAGCGATGATTTTCATGCGCGCTATTCGGCACTAGAAAAGACGTACGTCTATCGAATTGTAAACGGTTCGGTAATTTCGCCCTTCTGGGTGCGATATGCGCATCATGAAGCTCGCCGGTTGGATTTGGATCTTATGAAACAGAGTGCAGAGGTCTTTCTCGGCGAACATGAGTGGACGGCTTTTTCATCAGTACAAACAGACGTCGAGAGTAAAGTGCGTACCGTAACTGAACTGGCCATTTCGGAACGCGATGATGATCGCTCATCTTCGCGGATCATCGAGATACGCGCCAGTGCCAACGGATTCCTGCGATATATGGTTCGCTCCATCGCCGGGGCCGTGTTGGCGGCAGGACGAGGCGAAGTTAATGCAGCACAGATCGAACAGGCCATCGCCGGCGGCCAACGAGACTTCGTGGCGGCCACTGCGCCGGCACGCGGCCTGACTTTGCTTTCAGTCCGTTATTGAACTTTGATTGACACGGTCCAACCTTGCGGCAAGAATGTGCGCCATGCTTTCTGACTTCAACGGTCTCGTAAAAAGTGGAACGCGTGAAGCGCGTCTACTAGCCGCGATAAATTGGGACCACCTGCCGCGACACGTCGCTATCATCATGGACGGCAACGGCCGCTG
>DATENN010000131.1:0-8350 GCA_035275045.1 Pyrinomonadaceae bacterium | reverse complement strand
ATCCGGAAGGTGTTTGTTACCGCCCCTTTTGGGGAACCGCCAAGAGGCTGTTTCTTCGCAGCTCCTGACAGCGTGCCGCGTTTGAGCTTATGAGTTTAGTTAAACAGCTTGTTATTAAGGGCCTGTCTCAACGTGTGCTGCCCGGGCCGAGCAAGCGCTTCATTTTTGTTTATCACGATGTTTCAGACCCCAACGCGCTCCAATATTCGAAACTGTATTCAACGCGTCCTGAAGCGTTTCGTGAACAAATTAACTTTTTCGCTGATCATTTCACCTTTGATAGCCTCGACGATATTATTTCGCGCGATGTTAATGGCGGGGATAGACCACGGGCAGCGGTGACGTTTGATGACGGCTTCTTGTCTGTGAGGGAAATAGCTTTTCCTTATCTGGCAAAGAACGGGATTCCTTTTACGGTGTTCGCAAATCGAAACGCCATCGCGAGCAACACGCTGGCAAACGGCATGAATCAGGACGTGGGCGCGTCGGGCAAAAAGATATTTCTTGACCAGGACGATATTCGCTTCCTACACGCCGAGGGTGTGACGATCGGCAGCCACGGCGCCTCCCATCGAATGCTGCTGGACTGTGACGATGCAACGCTGCGTGACGAAATTGATGGAAATAAAAACTATCTGGAAAACCTGATCGGCAGTTCCGTACTGCACATCGCGCTGCCATTCGGAAAACGCGAGCATTACGACCAACGCGTGCTCGACCGATGTTTTCAGGCTGGTCATCGCTACGTTTATTCTTCCAATCCGACGTATTTCGATACGTCTTCGGACGCTTATAAGACTCGGCTGATTCCGCGCATCGGTGTGCTGAACGACACGCCCGCGGAGCTTACTTTTTTAATTAACCGCCCACTGGTGAAAACAATAAACATCTGATGGCTAGTCGGGAACCTATCAACTTCGAATTCAAGGCTGTGCAGACTGAGAATTTGGAGCGCTTCACTGAGATGGCCGAGCTTTGCTTTGGGCTTACAAACTTTTCTCCCACATATTTCAAGTGGAAGTATTTGGACAATCCGGCCGGTCCGGTGGTCGCGTTCGAAGCGTTACATGAAGGTAAGCCGGCGGGATTTTACGGCGTGATACCGGAGCATTACATTATCAATGGCGAGCGCGTAAAAATTTATCAATCGATGGATACGATGACCCATCCAAATTATCAGAAGCGAGGTCTGTTTACCCGCTTGGCAACCATGACGTACGACCGCTGCGCGGAAATCGATGGCGGCGTTAATCTGGTCGGCATCGCCGGTTCGAATTCGCTACATGGCCTGCTCAAACTGAATTGGAAAAACATTCACCAGTTTGAATACTTCTTTGTCCAACGCACCTGGTTCAATGCTCGCAACCTATTGCAGAAAAAACCCGCCGTCCGTTGCGAAGCGGTTACCGAAATGACCGAGGCATTACGAGACTATTTTCAGCGGCGAGAGCGTTCCCTAAAGCCGATTTCCAACGATATTTCGGCCGATTTTATCAATTGGCGAGTATTTCTGAACACGTACAAGGACTTTAAAGTACTGCAGCTGTTGGATGGCGACACAATAGTAGGAATCTGTGTTTACAATCTTGATGAGAAGGGCCGTTGTTTGATTCACTTGCTTGACTTCGCTCAACAGGAGATGTTTAAAGCGTACACCGCCGCGATGGTCGATTGTCTTTTCGAAGCGACCTGTTCGCGTTACGTCTACACCTGGAAGCCGCTCAACCCAAACATGCTGCACGGTTATTCTGCTTGCGGCTTTTACGTGAACCCTTTCCAACGCGGCCCATTCTCGTATCGCGTCCCCTTCGTCGTAAGACATCAAGGTGCGAAGATCGGAACTGCTGATTGGTTTGATCCGAACAATTTCGATCTGCAGCCATTGATGCAGGATTAGTTCCCTGCAAGCTTAACCAGAATCCAGCATGCATTATCACTTGATCGGAATTTGCGGCACTGCGATGGCCGCGCTGGCAGGAATGCTCCAGGCGCGCGGGCACACCGTGACCGGCTCGGACGAAAATGTTTACCCACCAATGTCCACTATGCTCGAATCGTTGGGCATCCCAGTGGCGACGGGATTTCGTGCTGAAAATCTGCAACCAACACCTGACTGTGTGATTGTCGGCAATGCAATTCCTCGCGGTAATCCTGAGCTGGAAGAAACTCTTAAGCAAAAACTCCTGTTTCGATCCCAAGCGGAAGTTGTTAAGGAAGAATTCATTCGCGGTCGTCGTTCTCTTGTGGTCGCCGGAACGCACGGCAAAACCACAACGACCAGCATTGCCGCGTGGGTGATGGATCAGGGTGATCTTGATCCTTCCTTTCTCATCGGCGGTGTAGCACAAAACTTTGGCGTCAGTTTTCGCGTGCGACCCAGCGATTACTTCATCATCGAAGGCGATGAGTACGATACGGCATACTTTGATAAGGGCCCAAAGTTTATGCACTACCTGCCTGAGCTCGCTATCGTCAACAATATCGAATTCGACCACGCCGACATTTACAAAGATCTCGACGCGGTTAAGCTCGCCTTTCGCCGTTTCATGAATCTGGTTCCAGCGAACGGACGCTTAATCGCGGGCTGGGACAGCGCAAACGTACACGCTGTCGTCACTGAGATGGGTCCGAAATTGTTCACGCAGTTGGAAACATTCGGAACGCACCCGGATGCAAAGTGGCGCATCGATCAGGTTGACTTCAAATCGCAGCTTACGAAATTCAGTGTGCAATGCGAGCGAAAAACGTGGGGAGAGTTTCAAACTCCATTGATCGGCGAGTTCAATCTGCTTAATTGCCTCGCCGTAATCATTGCGGCGGATGCGTGGGGAATTTCTCGAGACGTTATTCGCGAGGCTTTGGCCACTTTCAAGAACGTCAGACGGCGCGCGGAGGTGCGTGGCGAGGTTCGCGGGATTACCGTGATCGATGATTTTGCTCATCATCCGACTGCGGTGCGCGAGACTTTGCGCGGATTGCGACATCGGTATCCCGGTCGGCGACTGATTGCCGTGTTTGAACCGCGCTCGTGGTCCTCGCGGCTGGCGGTTTTTCAGGATGAATACGCAGCGGCCTTTACCGATGCCGACTATGTGGCAATCGCCAGCGTATTCGACAGCGGGAAGGCCCTCGAAAAAGGTAAGACGTTAGATACTCAGAAACTGATCGATGACATAGCGAGGCAAAACAAACCCGCACTTTCTTTGCCAGGGGCGGACGAAATCATCGAGCATCTCGCGCCGCAATTGCGCAGCGGGGACGTCGTCGCAATCATGTCAAACGGTGGTTTCGGAGGGATACACGATCGTTTGCTTGCTCGATTAGAGGAGCATAGCAGTTAACTTTAACCGTGCCTTTCGACGGATTCTGGTTCCGGTCTTGCGATGAGAAAAGGCTTGGAAAGGCTGGTCAAATCATCGCCCTTCGTTGGCGCAACCTCCACGCGCGCGGTAAGCACACGACGAATCGGTTTTGGCAAGAATTTCGCGGCCAGCATCGCCACCGCGCCGACAAACTCAACTACATCGCCGCCGCCGCTCCAATGATCGCGCACCACCTTTGGATCGGTTCGTTCCATCAATCGCAACAAGGTCAACGCGATCAGATACGCATCATCGACCTGGCCCACAAATGGAATCATGTCGGGAATCAGATCGAACGGAATGATGGCATAGACTATTGCGCCCGCAACTAGCGCGCGTTCAGTTGCCGGCACGCGCGAATCGGTGAGCAAGCGAAAGCACAGCAAAACCATGTTTGGAATAAACAGCAACAAGTTCTTCAGTCGCCGCCTTGCAAGCAATCCCGCCATCTCGCCTCCACTGGATAATTTGGTTGCGAAATCTTACGCTTGCAATCTGAGCATCGCAAATGAAGGTTCATCAAAAGCTTTCAGCAGCTTGTCCTATTAACCGTGCTTGGTTAGACTCACCATCTCTATCGGGCGAATACATTCCGCGAATCTATGGACATCCTTGAGCGAATTCGTCAACGCGCAGCTTCCCGACCACAACACATCGTTCTGCCTGAAGGCAACGACCCGCGCACGGTCGTAGCCGCCGGCATGTGCGCCCGGGGACGGCTGGCGCGCATAACATTGCTTGGCGACGAAGGCGCCGTTCGCGAGACTGCTCAACGTGAAGGCGTGGATTTGAGTGGCGTGACGTTGTTGGACCATCGGAGCGCGCCCGACTTCGAAAAAATGGTGGGTATCTTTCATGACCTGCGGCGTGCGAAAGGGTTAATGGCCGACGAAGCTCGCACACTGATGAGCGATCCTCTTTATTACGGCAATCTCATGGTCCGGTTGGGCCAGGCCGACGGCTCGGTCGCAGGAGCGACGAATACAACATCGCACACCGTCCGAGCGGCGCTTCATTGCATCGGCGTCCGTCCCGGATTCAAACTGGTCTCCAGTTTCTTTTTGATGGCTTTGCGCGACAGCAATTTTGGCAGTGACGGCGCCATGATCTACGCCGACTGTGGTGTAGTCATTGAGCCGTCGGCGGCAGAGTTGGCGGAGATTGCTATTGCATCAGCGGATTCCTGCCGCGCGTTGCTTGGCGCCGAACCGCGCGTCGCGATGCTTTCGTTTTCAACGAAGGGCAGCGCCAAGCATCGCCTGATCGATAAAGTTGTTGAAGCCACGCGCACCGTCAAAGCTCGGGCGCCGCAATTGCAAATCGATGGTGAGCTTCAGGCGGACGCGGCATTGGTTCCTTCGGTCGCAGAATCGAAAGCGCAGGGCTCGCCCATTTCCGGTCGCGCAAATGTTTTGATCTTTCCTGACCTGCAGGCGGGCAACATTGCTTACAAACTGACAGAACGCCTGGCAGGCGCGACGGCGATCGGACCAATCCTGCAGGGTCTCGACAAACCCGCTAACGATTTGTCACGCGGCTGCAAAGCTGAGGACATCGTCGACGCTGTGGCGATTACGGCAGTGCAATCACAGGCAAGAAACATCTCCGCATAAATCACCCGATAATTGCCACGCCGCCCTGGCAATCGAAATGTGGCTGCATCGCATCGTAGCCTCGCCACTCCGAAAGGTAGATTCACATGGTGCGAAGTGCTTGCCTTCTTTTAGCCTTTTTTTGTCTGATTTTCGCGAATGTTGCGGTCACCCGCGCACAACGTGGCCCGGTCCCGGCGCCGTCACCCACGCCCCGCCTGCAAGATGAACCGGTAAAGGTTTTCACTGAAGAGGTTCGCTTGCCGGTTGTTGCCGTCGATCAGTTTGGTCATTACGATCCCGCCGTTGTCGCCGACGACATCCTCGTGCTCGAAGACGGTCAGGCGCAACAAATAAGAAGCGTACGCCGCATCCCAGCGAACGTCGTGCTGGTGCTTGACACCGGAGGCGAACTAAGCGGATTGGGTGGTTTTTCCAAGAAAACCAGTCTGACGCGAGACGTCGCTAAGGCTTTTGTCAACGGGCTGTCCAGGGATGTTTGGCTTGCGACGATGCAGTTCAATAATAAAGTTGAGTTGCTACAGTCATGGACCACGGAACGCGCCCCAGTCATCAAGGCCTTAGATACAAAACTTTCATCAGGTAAGCGGGCGAGGTTCGCCGACGCGATCATGGCCGCGGTCCAACAATTGAAAGACCGGCCGGAAGGCAGCCGTCACGTTGTCTTGATAACCGATGGCGTTGAATCAGCGGGCGGTCGCGTCGATCGGGCCGAAGCGATCAAGCAACTTGCCGCGGTACGCGCCACCGTACACATCATCAGCTACACGACCTTTGTGCGGCAAAAAGATGAGAAACATAAAAAGCCCTTTGAGACGGGCCAGCTACCGGTAAGTCACGATCCGATTTCCAGTAACGATCCAACCATGCCGCCCGGACAAACTCGCAGTCCGACGTACGGCGTTACGGTTAGGTTTGATCCCGCGATGACACGGCAGCGAAAAGCTTACGAGGCCGAGGTTAAGAAAAGCGAACAGGCCCTGACGGCGCTGGCGGAAGAGACAGGCGGAATAATTTATCTGCCGCGCGCGACCGATGAAATGATCGAACAAGCGCGTCAGGCAGCGGCAGATATCGGATCGGAATATGTGGTTACTTACCGGCCCAAACGGCCGCTGGCGGAGGCTCAACCAGGCGAATACCGGCGCATTGAGGTAGCATCCAGACGCGTCGGCTTAACCTTGCGTTCGCGCCACGGTTATGTAGTACCGTAAATAGTTTTGGTATTAGAACTGAAGGGTTAGCTAATCACCGCTTCGAGTTGCGATTCGAGCATTTGCAATACGCGCTGTACTTCAAAGCCTTCTTCCTTCTTCACCAACGATTGCGCGTGCAACTCTTCCCAATCACTTTTCGGCACCCGATGAAAGGCTTCAACGACTTTGGGATCGAACTGCTTGCCTGACCAATCATCGAGCTCCTGCGCGGCTGCTTCGTAAGATTTTCCTTTTCGGTATACGCGATCGCTGGTCATCGCATCGAACGCATCAGCTACCGAAAAAATGCGCGCACAAAGATCAATCTCTTCACCACTCAAACCCAGCGGGTAACCTGAGCCGTCCCATTTTTCGTGGTGTTGCGCAACCACGCGCGCGGCGCCTTCGAGAAATTGAATGCCGCGCAGGATCTGCTGTCCGTGCAGCGGGTGTTCGCGCATGCGAACCCATTCTTCATCCGTAAGCTTTGCGGGTTTGCGCAAAATTGAGTCGGGCACGCCAATCTTGCCAATGTCGTGAAGCAACGAGCCGAACTCCAGCGCTTTGATGCGTCGACTATCCAAACCATACTCACGTCCCAAACGGAGACTGTAGGTAACAACTCGTTCTGAGTGGCCGTGTGTTTCCTGATCGCGCGTTTCCAACGCAGCTGTTAAAGCTCGCAGCGTAGAGCGGTAAGCATTCTCAAGTGAATTCAGCGCGTCATCAAGTTCTTCCGTCCGCTGCTCGACCAATTCTTCCAGGTGGCCTTCGTAACGTTCCTTGGCAACGATCAACTCCTGGTGCTCTAGTGCACGTTTAACTACTGCCTCGACTTGCCGCAGGTCGAAGGGCTTCATCACATAATCGAAAGCGCCGAGACGCAGGGCGCCAATCGCGCTCTCGACCGTTTGCATACCGCTAATCATGACGACTACGGTGTTAGGAGCGATCTCTTTGATTTTTGGAATCATGTCGAGACCACTCATGCCCGGCATAGTGATATCGCTGATGACGAGTTCGTATTCCGATGCGGCGGCGCGTTGCAGTGCTTCTTAGGCCGATCCGGCCGTGGCGCAGTCATGATGTTCGGCAAACAGGTCCGACAAGATAGCGGTTATTTCCGGCTCATCATCGACAATAAGAATTCGCGATTTCGCGCCAATAGACATTTGTGTGACTCCTACCTGGGGGATAACTATCGCTGGAAAACTACGCGGACTGAACTTAACGAGGGATCGTTGGCGGGTCAAAAGTGGACCGCCGACAGGACTGCGGGTCATTCTACAGGACTTACACAGCCCTGGCAAACAAGTTTTTACACAACGAGGCGGCGCGAATTATGCCGATTTTCTGAAGGTTTATGAGGTTTTGAGGTCGACGGCTCGGCCAAAACGACGACGGTCTAAGGCACTTACGGATACAAGGGGTCTTGCAGGCCGCACGCCACACAACGCTAAGGCATTCGGTGTCGCGAACTCCGCAGTCTTTAATCGCCTCTCCGGCCCTCACCGTTTCTTGGCTGCTTTTGCCTTTGTCGAAGCTTTCTTAGTCGACTTCTTGCCGCCGCCCTTCGCTGGTTTCTTCTCTTCAGGCTTCGAAGCGTTATCCACCCAGCTCTCCCTGGAATCAGCAAAGAACATCTCGCGGCGGCGAGTCTTAAAGGCGTTAGGCCGAAAATAACTGTCGGTCCATTTACTGGTTTCGTCGAGGAACGCACCGGTAGCTTTGTCGCCGCGCGCTTCAATTTCATTTGCCACGTCGCGGAAATAGAAATGCCGGAAGATGCGATCGAACTCGCTGAGATAGATATCAGCCACTCGCGTATCGCCGCGAATCAACAACATGTTTTCATCGTTCTGCAGCAGTGAGTTGGGAGAAAAATTCGCCGACCCGGAACAGACCAGCGGATCATCTGACAAAGGATCGATCAATAGGAACTTGGTGTGGATGAAAAAGACAAAGCCTTCGTTAGCTTTGCGAAAGTGCTCCTCTTTCAAAAACCATTTATCTAACTCGAAGTCTTTAATACGACGGCGCGCGACAGGCTCGCCATCCTTAAAGGTGTACATTTCTCCCAGCACCGCGCCGTAAGAAATGATGCAGTCTCTGTTCTTCGTCAATGTCTTTTTGATTTCATCCGTCGGTGGCTTTTCCATCAGGATGAAGCGCAAGTAAT
>DATENN010000130.1:0-13775 GCA_035275045.1 Pyrinomonadaceae bacterium | reverse complement strand
ATTGTTTGCGGAGAAGTGCGGTGTACAAACCGAAGTTTTGCTGCGAATGCGGCAATAAGATTGTGCGCTTACGCTGGCGCCCATGGCAGAGCCGGATGTTTTGCAAAGCGTGCGCGCGGCATTTTCGTCGAGAACGATTCGCGCCGGCGATCGTCGTGGTCGTCGTTATGCTTGTTGGCGGATACATCGTTGGCCGCAGCCGCGTGCCGCCACCCCCACCTTTAATTATCGAACGGCGGGCTGATTCTCCTTTGAATGATTCGGCATCCGGTCAATCAAGTGGGGCGTCATTGATAGCGAGTGTTCCAACCGCTTCGGTAGAAGACGACATATACACGTGCGGCGCGCGCACGAAGAAAGGAACTCCGTGCTCGCGCCGTGTCCATGGTCCAGTGCGATGCTGGCAACATAAGGGCATGCCCGCGATGCTGCCCCAGGAAAAATTACGCGTGCAGCAGTGATCTACCGGATCGTCTTGATCGGTCCGGCCGGTTTCGGTGGCAGTTTCACCGGCGTTTTCAATCGTGCCATCACTTCGGCGATGCCGCGTTCAAGTTGCGGATCGTGGCCCTCAATTTCGGACTTAGGATCGTTCTCGACTTCGATGTCCGGATCGACGCCGTGACCTTCAATAATCCAGTTGCCGTTTTTGTCCGCAAGGCCGAAACCGGGAACGAAGATCGTGCCGCCATCGATTAGTGGTCCACGACTCTGAATACCGACTACACCGCCCCATGATCGTTTGCCGATTAGTGGCCCCAGTCCAGCTTCGCGAAACATATAAGGGAAGATGTCGCCGTCCGACGCCGAATTCTGATCGAGTAACGCCACCATCGGCCCGGCGAAAACGGCATCGGGGTAAGTAATCGCGTCGTCATCCGTACGTTCGTAGTTCAAGCCGAGAATTTTTCGCCGCAGCCTTTCGATCAGCATACGCGAAACGTTGCCGCCGCCGTTTGCGCGCACGTCAACAATCAAACCCTCTTTGCGAATCTGCGGGTAATACCACTTGATAAATTCGCGGATGCCGTTTGCGCCCATGTCGGGGATGTGAATGTAGCCGACGCGACCGCCCGTTGCCTGATCCACCTTGCGGCGATTTTGGTTAATCCAGTCGAGATAAATCAGGTTGCCTTCATCCGTTATCGGTCGATAAGACACGATCCGCGCGCCTTGCATCGAAGGCGTGCTATTCACGGTTAGCGAAACCGGATTGTCTGATTTGAAGCGCAGCAGGCGATAAGGATCGTCGGTACCTTTCAGTTCTTCGCCGTCAATCGCCAAGACGTAGTCACCAACTTTTATGTTGACTCCAATCTCGTTCAAGGGCGAACGATAAATATCCTCCTCGTTCTCGCCTTCAAAGATTTTTGCGATGCGATAGCGGCCGGATTGTTTATCTAACTCGAAACGCGCGCCGGGTAATCCACTGCGTGGCCGTGGCGGAATTTGAAAGTCGCCGCCTTCTATGTATGCGTGTTGAATCGTAAGCTCTGAGATCATTTCGCTGATCACATAGTTAAGATCCGAACGGTGCGCAACATACTGCAGCAGTGGTTTGTATTGCTCGCGCAACGCCACCCAGTCATAACCATGCATGTTCGGGACGTAGAAAAAGTCGCGATAACGACGCCAGACTTCGTTGAATATCTGGTTCCACTCTTCAGCGGGAACTCGATCGACAAACAAGCCTGACGTCGAAACAGCTTTCTTGGTCTTATCTCCCTGCGGGGTTGCGTCATAAAGGTTGTAGCCGGGTCCCTGGGCCACGAGCAGTTTCGAACCATCTTCGGACATCGTGTAAAAGCGAATGTCTTCCGCGATGGTGGATTCTTTGCGGTCCTTGAAGGCGAAGATTTTTAGGTTGGTCGGACGATCGCCGGAGCGCCCGTAGTAGAACGCAGAACCGACTGCGTATACCAAATGCCCCGTTTTTGCTGAGATGCCGCCGTAGTTGTCAGCGGCAACAGGAACGCGCGCGACGCGTGTCATGATGCCATCAAAGTCGATGGTCATTGGCGCCTGGGCCTTCGCCGCGGTATCAGATTTAGCTTCGCCGGGCGCGGGGGTGGCCGCCTTTTCAGCTTCGGGAGAAGGTTCCCTAACCGGCTCTTTACCGGGCTCTTGAATTTCTTTCTTGATGTCCTTTGCAGGCGGCTTGGGCTCTTCGCCCGCCGGTGTGCCTTTTGGTTTTGCCGCCTCCTCTTTGGCGATAGTTACTTCGTCGCTCTCCGATGGAAACGGATGCTTTACGTCTTTGCGCAAGGCCATGGCGTAAATGTAAGCCGTGCGGTTAGTCGCGTAATTGAATTCGATCTGCGATATCTGTGGTTGGAATTCGCGATCGCTGAGGTAGTAAAGATAATTCCCCTGCGGATCCCAAGAAGGACTGTATGAGTTGAACATATCATCAGTGACGCGTCGCAACTTTCCATCGTTCGCACTCCAAATGTAGATAACTGAAAACCGATTTGGATCGGCGTTCATGCTGAACGCGAGAAAATTTCCGCGCGGCGACCAAACGTAATCGCGAACCTGGCCATGCGGCTCGTCCGCCACCTGAACCATCTTGTGATCGGCAACAGTAACGACATAAATCTTGCCGTCCTTGTCGCTGAACGCGATGCGCCGGCCGTCAGGTGACCACTCGGGTTGATAACGAAAAGCATTACCGCCGGTGGTAATTTGTTCGGCCGGCTTGAGCCCGTCTTGTTGAATGATGTACAGCTCGTCTTCGCCCGAACGATCGGACATGTACGCGATGCGCGAGCCATCCGGCGACCACGCAGCCCACTTGTCGTGCGCGCCCGATGAATGTGTCAGGTTGCGCGTTGGCCCTTTTTCGATTGGTAGAGTGAAGATGTCACCACGCGCAGTGAACACCGCGCGTTCGCCTTTTGGACTTAAACCGACTGATTCGATAAAGCCGGAAACCGGAATACGGCTGGGACGCTGTGACAAACCTTCATTGGGAACCAGAATCGAAATCTGCGAGCTGCGATTGCTGCGCGTGTCGAGCACCTGGAGTTCACCGTTCAACTCATAAACAATGCGCCCTTCGTTGTCCGAACTGGGCCAGCGCACGTCCCAGGTTTTGTTATTTGTGATCTGGGTCGTCTTACCGCTGCCGGTGTCATAGGCATAAAGATTGAAGTGACCGTCGCGATCTGAGTTGTAGTAAATCGTTTGTCCGATCCACATCGGGTCGCGCGTTGCCCGCGGACCTTCCGCAATCCGCTTCGTCGCATACGTTTTCAGATCAAAGGTGTAGAGCGCGTTTGCCTGACCGCCGCCGTAACGTTTTTCTGATCGGAAGTCCCGCGATTGAGGCGAGTAAACCATCTCATCAGAGTTTGGCGAATAATCACCCGACCCTGCTTCCGGCATCGGCAACAATTCGGCAGGCCCGCCGTCTACTGATACTGAATACAGATGCGCAATCGGCAATGCCCATGAATCGCGGAGCGAACGAAAGATGATGCGCTTGCCGTCGCGGCTCCAACCGTAAACCTGATTGTCCCAACCCCAGCGCGGCGCGAGTGGACCCTTCGCCGGATAGAACGTTAGCTGTCGCGGCACCCCGCCGTCGGCAGAGACGACGTAAACCTGCTCGTCACCGTCGTACTGGCCGGTGAACGCCACCCACTTGCCATCCGGCGAAAACTTTCCAAACACTTCCATGCCGGGATGCGCAGTCAAGCGAATCGCCGAACCGCCGGCAGCGGACGCGGTCCACAAATCGCCGCCATAGGTGAAAACGACACGGTCGCCGTAAATGTCGGGGAAGCGAAGCAATTTTGTTTGCGCATTTGCGGCGGTGGCGAAGACCAGAGAGGCGAGAAAAACAACTGAAATGATGGCGCGGTTGGCTAGGCGGCTATTGAACAAGATTTGTTCCTCCTGAACATATTAGCGATACGATTTTTTGAATGCGTGATACGGCAAACCGGATTCACGGGCAGTGATTAGCAAATCCTTCTGAGTTAGTAACAGCGAGATGGCGAGCTTAGCTCAGAAAGCATTTCCTGGCAAAAAGAGACGAACTCACTCTTACGGGATTACCACTGATGAGGTTTCAAAAGAAGAGTGTCCGATAAACTTTTCGATCGCCGGACCCTGACGGCGTTTGAAAGTCTATCGGACACTGAGTCGAAGGGCTGCGCCGCTATTTCTTGGTTGCCTTTGTATTGGCATTCGCGTTATCGGAAGCGACGGTCAGCGTGTTCTTGACACCTTTCACGCCTTCAACGGCTTTTGCAACCGTTTCAGCTTTCGTTTTTTGCGCAGCTGACGCCACAGTTCCGGTTAAGGTGACGATTGCGTTTGAGACGTCAACATTGATCGTTGAGTCGCGCAGATCATCGGCTGCTGCGAGATCGAATCGCGTCTTAACCCAAAGCCAGCCATCGTTCACACCGGTGCCGATTGTTCGACCGCTTTCCTTTGCTTGCCGCGAATAACTCTCTTTGTTCTTTTCGTAATCCTCGCGCGTGAGGGCCCGATTCGAATTGGCGTTCGCATTCGCGTTTGCGTTCTCGTTGACGTTTGCAACAGCGACATTTGTGTTGGCACGCGTGTTGGCATTGTTGTCATTGGTTTGATTGCACGAAGTTAAAAAGAGCGAGATGCCGGCCGCCACTATTATTCCCAAGAACTTCTGTTTCATAGTCCCTCCTGATTAGTTCGGAAAACATACGTGCGAATGAAAACCCGTCATACGTGCACGGGCCACTTCCGCGGTATTTGAAATTTCAGGGGAAAATTATCGGGCCGGAATTGCTGGGGAGTGCGAAGAATTGATTAGCAAGAGTTGGGCCATGATTACCACTTGACCGTGCCTTCTTTAGTGGTGTCGATTTCGGCCTCGAGCGCCGGAGCCTCACCGAACAAAAATCCCTTGATGTTGTCAAAAAGAAAATTCTGCGCGTCTGGGTTGGTCAGATCCAAACCGTAGTGATTAATGATTTGGGTTTGCTTCTGCAGCCAACCCATCCAGCATTGCTGGCAAATTTCTCGCGCAATCTGTTGCCCCAGCTCGTTGGGAAATGGAGCGAAGGCAATAGACATGCGCTTCTCACCACAATGCCGGCACTTGATTATTTCAGCCATTCCTGAATTCGACTCTCCTTTTGGAGAACGAATTATAGCTTTTCCGCCATAGTGCCGCTATTCGACCGCGCCTGGATATTGAATTCAGTAATTAATCGATGCAGGTAAGATCGACTAATGCCGAGCCGGCGCGCGGCCGCGACTCGGTTTCCGCCCTCAGCTTCCAGGGCAGTGACAATCAACCGCCGCTTCAATGCTGTCAGCGCACCTTCAAAAGTTTTTTCCCTTTCAATGCCGGGCGCTGGTTGAGTTCTCAGCATTTTCTCAGGAAGAAATTCCATTCCCAGCGTTGCGCTGCGATCAAGCAGCACCAACCGCTCCATCAAATTTTCCAGCTCACGCACGTTCCCCGGCCAATCGTATTCATGTAACGACTCGACTAACTCAGGTTGCAACTGCGGTGTGATGCGGCAATGTTTCTCGGCGGCTTTTGCAGCGAAATGCGCCGCCAGCTCAGGAATGTCCTCCGCTCGCTCTCGCAGCGAAGGCAGAACCAGCGGAACTACATTGAGACGATAGAAGAGGTCCCGCCGAAAATTTGCGGCCTCAACTTCTGTTTCAAGATCCCGATTGGTAGCCGCGATCAATCGTATGTCAACGCTGTGGGTCTTATTACCTCCGACTCGTTCAAAGGAACGTTCCTGTAGCACGCGTAAAAGTTTCACTTGAACAGTTGGCGTGAGCTCGACTATTTCGTCGAGAAACAAAGTGCCGCCGTCGGCAAGCTCGAAACGTCCCTGGCGAGTGTGACTTGCTGAAGTAAAAGCGCCTTTTTCGTGGCCGAACAATTCCGACTCGATCAACGTTTCCGGCAACGCTGCACAACTTACGGCGATAAATGGACCACCCGCCCGCGAGCTCTCTTCATGAATTGCCCGGGCCAGCATTTCTTTGCCCGTGCCGTTCTCTCCGGTAATCAGAATTGTGGCGCTGGTGTCCGCTACTGCGCGAGCCTGCTTTAAAGTCTTCTCGAGCGCAGCGCTCGAACCGATCAAACGACCAAAGCCAGATACGCCGACCAGCTCGTCGCGCAGCCGAGCATTCTCGACTTCCAGCTCCCGCATGCGCACGGCCTGGTCGACGATGTGCAGCACTTCTTCCGCGTCCAGAGGTTTTTCAAAGAACCCATAGGCGCCGCGCTTAACGGCTTCGAGTGCGGCATGTCTGGAATTACTGCCGGTGATCACGACCACTTGCACGGGTGGATTTCTTTCGCGAGCGCCTTCGATAATCGCCAAGCCTTCAGAAATATTATCGGCGTGCGGCGGCAAATGCAGATCGCTAAGAACAAGATCGATAGGTTGTGATGCTAAAAACTTGAGAGCCTCGTCACGCGAAGCGGCTTCGATTACTCGATATTTCGAATTGAGTGTCCAGTAAAGCCCGCGACGGACCGACTCGTCATCATCCACAACTAATATCGTCGCTTTCGGCGTCGCCTCTGGCCTTGGATGTGTGTCGGGCATTGAATTGGACCGGGAACTTTGATGGAAACGCGCCGGCGAACGATCAAGCTTGGGGTAAGGTTTGCGAAACAGTTCCGGCTGTTTTCATGGCGGCGATGGTAACACGACGGTAAAGGTCGTCCCAGTATCTTCGGCCGACTGAACGTTGATGCTGCCGCCATTGGCCGTGACCACTTCACGACAGGTGTACAACCCCAAGCCGACGCCTTTCGCTTTAGTAGTCGCGAAGGGATGAAACAATCGCTCGGCGATAAACCTTTGACTCATGCCCGGGCCGGTGTCGCCGACGCTAAAAAACGGTTGCCCCGCTTCAGTCGCTGCCGCTTCGATCATCAATGTCCCGGGTTTGTTGTCCATCGCTTCGAGCGCGTTAATAATCAAATTTTCAATCACTTTATCAATTCGGTCGCCATCGACGAGCGCGAAAAGCGATTCCGGCAGCTTGATCTTTATTTCGTGTTTGTCGCGCGCCGGTTCCGCGATCAGCGCGATAACACGCTTCAGGATCGGTATCAGGTCGACTGGTTGCGGACGCTTGTGCTCGCCACTCAAGGTGTTCACTGGATTGCTCAAACGTGTGACAAGCCCACGCAAGTTGTCAGTGGCGGCCGTCAGCGATCGCATCGCGTCAGCGCGAAATTCCTTGTTAGCGTAATGCTGCTCCATGTTGCCGACGATTAACGACAGCGCTTCAATCGCATTTTTTAGATCGTGAGTGAGAATGGCGGACAGCCGGACAAACGATTGAAACTGCCGTCCTTCAGCCTCGCGCGCAAGTTGTTCGCGCAACTTTCTGGTTACGATTCCAACGTTATCGGCAAGCGGTCGCAGATCGTCGCTCGAGCGCAAATTGAACTGGTGGTCCAACTTGCCCCGCGCGATCTCGTCAACGCCGGCCACTACACGATTAATGCTTTTCGTCTTACCTAGATAATAGCTGGTGAGCACGAGCGCAACTGCCAGACCCAGCAGCAATGCCAGGGCCGATTCTATCCAGGCGACGGTGTTTGCGCCTTGTGAGACGGCCGAATAATCACGCGCCAATCCCATCGAAAGATTAAAGGGCCGTAGTTGCTGGTAGGAGATCAGCCATTGATCGCCATTCGGCTGGTCAAAAAAACTGTGGCCCCATTTCATCGCGATCATTTCACGGGCCGGGGTTGCGAAATAAGGCATCGCTGTTGCAACCGCCTGGTGTTTCAATGCGGGATTGCTGTGATAGACCAGTTCGCCCGCGTCGCTCAGCACGACGGTGGCGGCAGTTGCATGATGACTGTTCGCATCGACTGGCTCCGCTTCTGATTCAGCGATCAACGGCTCGAAACGGATTATCCCGATCAACCTTGCTGAGGAATTGTTCTCGGAAGCAACGCCGGCAACACAGCGAATAGTGCTGCCCAGCGACGCACTCGATTGAAATGAACAGAATGGGGGTCTGCCCTTTTCCTCGCCATCACCGGCGGTTGGTTGGATTTGGTAAGCCAGCAAATTGTCGTTATGAACGACGAGCTCGCTTTCATTTTTGGGTCGTTCGGCAACGAATATCGGGTGCTGGTGCGGATCAAAACCGGCAATTAAGACAAAGCCCTGCCGCTCTTCCAATAACGGCGCTAGTAAGTCTTTCAGTTTGGTCGAGTCAGCGGGCGTGCGCGCCTCAGCGCTTCGGCCACTCGCTGCTACTGCTTCATTGTGAAATTGTGACAGGTAACCTTGCAGAACGGCGTTCGTCGCGACAGCTTGCAACTGTTGCTTGCGTTCATCCAACAAACGCTGGAAGCGTTTGCCGGCGGAATTGAGCTGCTGCGCGAGATCTTCGCGGACGAGTTCCTTAGCTGCCCTTCGATTCAGGTAATGGTTAAGGCTGCTGATCAGCAGCAAAGGCAAAACGGAAATAAGAGCAAATGTGAGAAAGACTTTGAATCGACTCTGCACCGCGCTACTCCGGCCTCGAGGATGAGAATATAGAGCGCGGCCCTACGTTACAGTAAGAACGTTTGCGTGGATAGAAGAATTCTACACCGGTCGCCGACCAAACTCGTCGAGCAAGGGGCCGAGCGCAGCAATAATTTCCTCATGGGCCACGCCGTTGCTGGCGACGATCCCGTTTCGATTCTGTACCTGCGGTGAGTTGTAAATTAGCGGATGACCGAACAAGTCGGTCAACTTACCGCCCGCTTCATTCAGGATAATTTCCGGGGCGCAAGTGTCCCATTGCTTGGTGCGCGGCGACAGATGCACGTAAAGATCGCATTGCTGTTCGATGATCAGGCCGACTTTGATTCCGACCGAACCTCGACGGACTTCTTCCTTCACTCCGAACGTTTGCACGACTTTGTCCATGCGCGGACTGCGATGAGATCGGCTGGCGGCCAGCCGCATCGTCGAAACGTGCATGTGGCCCGAGACGTTCGCGCGCTCAGTTTTCATGTCGCGCCGTTCTATCCACGCGCCATCGCCCTGAACGGCGCGATAGAGCACGCCGGTCAAAGGTTGGTAAACCACACCAAGCACACATTTGCCGAGTTCAGCTAAACCAATTTGCACGGCAAAGTCGCCGTTGCCGGCAATGAAGCCGTTCGTTCCATCCAGCGGATCAATCATCCAGACGCGCGACCGGCTTAGCCGCCTTTCAGTGTCTTCGGACTCTTCTGCAAGGATGCCATCGTCGGGAAACTCAGTCGCGAGACGCTGCACGATGATCTCGTTCGCGATGCGGTCCGCCTTGGTTACCGGTTCACGATCCTCGGCATCCGCCTTTTGCTCGATCTCAAACGGCTCGCTGTAGACGTCGAGAATCGCCGCTCCAGCTTCGCGCGCGAGATCGATCGCCACCTTCAGTTCGTGCTCATAGATCTTTTGAGTGATGGAACTCATCAAGCTATAGCGCGCATTCTGTTTTGCTGCTCAATTGTCGCCGTTCGAAATTTTTGCCGCGACATCCCGAATAACATCGAGTGTTTGATCCATATCAGCACGAGTCGTGCGAAAGTTTGTGATGCAAATGCGCAAAGCGAACTTGTCATTGATGGTCGCGCTGGACAGATAGGCGTGTCCCCCGCGCTGCACTGCATGCATGATGCGACTGTTAAGATCGTTCAGTTCGCCGTCGTTGACTTGGCGCAATTTATGCGGCAAATAACGAAAGCAACAAATGCTCAACTGGGGCTTCGAGAGCAATTCAAAGTCGTCTGCGGCGGTGATCAAGTCAGCCAGATAAGACGCCAACTCGTTGTCTTCTGTGATAGCGGCAGCGATTCTTTTGACGCCGAAGTAACGCAACGTCCACCAAAGTTTGAGGGCGCGAAAGCGCCGCGACAACTCCGGTCCATAGTTCCAAAAAGCAAACGCTTCGTCGTCTTCCTGCTCCAAAACTTTTATGTAATCGGCATCTTCATTTCCAAATGCGGCGCGCGCTTTCGCCGGATCTCGAAAAAGCAAACATCCGCAATCAAGCGGCGCATAAAGCCATTTGTGCGCATCGAGCGAAACCGAATCGGCACGCTCCAGACCTGTGAACAATGAGCGCTTACTTTCATCCATCGCGGCAGGCGCTCCGTATGCGCCATCGACGTGAAACCAAAGCGAAAATTCATTGGCGACATCTGCAATTTCAGAAAGCGGATCGACTGCGCCGGTGTTAGTAGTGCCGGCGCTGCCGACTACGCAAAAAGGTTTCATGCCGGCGCCGATGTCTGCTCGAAGACGTTCGCGTAATCGTCGCACATCAATACGGAAAGCATCATCGCATTCAATCAGCCGCACATTGTCGCGTCCAAATCCGAGAATGTCGGCGGCCTTTGGTATAGACAGGTGAACTTCTGTCGAGGCATACACAGTCATCGGTCCATCGGCCCGCCACAGTCCGGCTTGCCGATCATTCGTTGCGCTTTTCGATCGCTGCGCAATTAGTAAGGCGGTTAGGTTTGCCATCGAGCCGCCGCTGGTTAGCAGACCGTGGCTGTTGCTGTTGTAGCCGATCATCGACCCCAGCCAGCAAATGACTGTTCGTTCAACTTCAGTTGCGGATGGTCCAGAACGCCATGAGGTGACGTTCACGTTTAGAGCCGAAGCAATCAGATCGGCAAACGCGCCGGGCGCTGTTGCGGGGGATGCAACGTAGCCGAAAAAACGCGGATGGCCATTCTGGCGGCTGTTTTCGATAATCGTCCTGCAATCCTGAATGAGCTGATCTAACTCGACCCCTTCATCAGGAAGCGATGATCCGATGACGGCGGCCGTTTGGCCACCAGTGGTAACTGGAAAGACAGGCAGGTTACTTACTTCGGAAAAATATTCGAGCACAAGATCGTTGACGCTCGCCGCCAGGGCCCGCAATTCTGCCGACGACAGCTCCAGAGTTGACTTCCGCATTTTGCGATCGGATGAACTCATTTTTTAGTCGGCGGTGGCGATATTGCTACCAGAAGAGTTAAGCGTTCCTTGCCGTCATTAGTAACGCCGTGTTTGACACCGGCGGCCGCGGCTACAATCATGCCGCATTCAGCACGTTGTTGTACGTCTCCGATTGCGAACGTACCCGCACCTTCAAGCACAAAATAGAATTTGTCAGAGCCATCGTGTGCATGTGCCGCTTGCGTCTGGCCCGGCTCGAGACAGTTCAGACCAATCAAAGTGTGTTGGCCTTTCCATAGGCTCGTTTTGTAAAACTTCTCGTCATTCGATCCAGTGTGCTCGCGCCAATCAAATATCGCTTCCATGCATCTCCTTTTACTTAATCAATGTGCGATGCTGACATTGAATAGCAAAATCCAATGGTCTTGCGAAGTGAATTTGCCAAACTAACATAGCGTTGCGTCAGTATGAAGCGTTTGCCGCCTGCTATGCGCCGCGTATACTGTCGCCACCAAAAATCGCTCCAGTCACTGCAAAAATAAATGCTAACAGGTCACGCAACATCCGCAGGAAGCGCTCGTTATGCTGCTCGTTTTGATAAGTGTGCGGAGCATTTTCGAAAAAGCCAACAGCTTGTTTTATCGTCGATTGGAATCGGAACCTATCTCGGCAACGCTGATGATCAAACGGATCGCGCTTATGAATCCGCGATCCGGCGTTCGGTGCACCTCGGATCAAATGTGATCGACACCGCGGCTAACTATCGCTTTCAAAGGAGCGAGCGGGCAATTGGTAATGCGTTGCGCGAACTTGTCGAGAATAACGGTTTCTCACGTGACGAACTGGTGATTTGCACTAAAGGTGGGTATTTGCCGTTCGATGGCGCGCCGCCGGCCGACGTTCGCGCGTACGTTGAAGAGACGTTCGTAAAGCCGGGCATAGCGCGCTTCGATGATTTCGTAGCCGGCAGCCATTGCATGACCCCAGCGTACTTGCAGAACCAGTTGGACCAGTCGCTGAGAAACATGCAAGTCGACTCTGTCGATGTTTACTACATTCACAATCCGGAATCCCAGTTGGGCCATGTTTCGGAGACCGAGTTTTATACGCGATTGCGCGCAGCGTTTGCGTTACTTGAAGAAAATCGAAGCCGCGGCAAATTGAGTTTCTATGGAGTCGCAACCTGGAATGGTTTTCGGGCGGCGGAAGGTTCAGCCGGATATCACTCGCTCGAAAAAATGGCGACGCTGGCGACCGAGGTGGCGGGCAAAGACCATGGCTTTCGCTTTGTACAACTACCTTTCAATTTGGGAATGACCGAAGCCTTCACGTTACTCAATCAAACGGTGGGCGGGCGAAAATTCAGCGCGCTGGAAGCCGCCGGCGAACTTGGTATCACAGCCGTTTCAAGCGCCTCGATTCTTCAGGGACGCGTGGCCCATGGACTGCCGAGCGACTTGCAGACAGCGCTGGGATCCTTGTCGTCTGACGCCCAAACCGCGATACAATTTGTGCGTTCAACTCCGGGAGTTACAACAGCGCTGATCGGGATGAGCAATGTTGAGCACGTTGACGAAAACCTGCAACTCGTGAACGTGGCTCCCGTCTCACGCGAACGCTTCGTTGGTTTATTCGATGAAAGTTAAAGCTGGATATGTCCCAGCGACAATACAATACATTCGCTGAGTTCTGGCCGCATTACGTTGCGGAGCACAGCAGACCGGCCACGCGTCTGCTGCACCTGATCGGAACGCTCATCGCGTTGGCGCTGGTCGTTTATTTGATCGCGATAGGCAAGTGGTGGCTATTCCCAATCGCATTAGTGCCGGGCTACGGCGCAGCATGGGTTGGCCATTTCTTCATTGAGAAAAACAGACCCGCGACTTTTCAGTATCCGTTATGGTCGTTCATGGGTGACTATAAAATGATCTGGCTGATGCTGACTGGCGGTATCGAATCCCGCAAATAAGAAAAATCCACAGATTACCTAGAACGGCCAGGTACAAACCGTTCAACTGCGGCTGTTAGTTAGCAGCGTCCAGTCAATCTGTGTAATCTCCGGATGGTTCACCGACTACTCGCGGCATCCAGGCAAGTTTTTGCAAGTTCAGGATGTGTGCGACAAATACCGGTCGCGCATAGAAAGCTTTCGAGGTGCTGCCGTGTCCGCGCCCTTTTGTCCGGGCCTGCACATATTTGCCGGTATCGCCCGTTAACGCATCGATACCTCTGGTGCGAATGATTTCGCGAATACTGGCATAGTCCGCCTGGACCTGCGATCGGATCGCCGGATTATCCAAGTCAAACTCAGCCGCCGAATGCAGAATCGCAGACGTCTCCTGGATGTCCTTGAAAAAGCGCGCCACCACGATCATGCTGCGCAGCTTGTCGTAAAGATGGCTGTCCTTGAAATCGTTCGCCACGACCTCGCCGGGCTCGATCATCGTGATAGCCATCGACTCTTTGACGGCGACTGTTCCGTCGGCAGTGGGTAGCACCGGCACCACCTTTAATTCCCAAGTGCCAAAATCCGGAGCCTGCAGCGAATTTTGCGGCAGGCCAAGATACCGCTCAACAACCTGACCCGCCCAACCTTTGTTTTTACGCCCATCCTTCCAGACGGTGATTCGATATTCGTCCGCCATCCGGCGCAGGTCCTTGCCGGCCAGCAATCTAATCAGACGCAAAGCTTCGTTTCGCGGTACGGTTTGCTTTTGTATCAGCAGCATGAAGATAAAACGAAAATGATTTATTGGTGCGATCCGTGAATGTTGCGCCGCAGTATAGAATAGTCCGTTGATCTCGCAAGCAACGGCCGCGACTCGAAAATTTTGATGCAAGAATTCT